>JAQULN010000009.1 GCA_028718575.1 Candidatus Krumholzibacteriia bacterium
GACATCTACTGGTGCAACGCCGACCCCGGCTGGGTGACCGGCACTTCCTACGGCATCATCGGCCCCTGGTCCAACGGTGTCACCCAGGTGGTCCTGGACGCCGGCTTCAACGCCGAGAACTGGTATGCCTTCATGGCGAAGCGCAAGGTAACCGTCTGGTACTCGGCGCCCACCGCCATCCGCCTCTTGATGCGTGAGGGCGACGAGTTGGTTCGCCGGTTCGATCTGTCGAATCTGCGCCATCTGTGCAGCGTCGGCGAACCGCTGAATGCCGAAGCCGTGGTCTGGTCGGAGAAGGTTTTCGGCAAACCGTTCCACGATACGTTCTGGCAGACCGAAACCGGCTGCATCGTGATCACGAACTTCCCCGGCATGAAGGTCAAGCCCGGCTCGATGGGCCGCCCGTTCCCCGGCATCACCGCCGCGGTGGTCGATCCGAAGTCGGGCGAGCCGCGCAACGCCGCCGGCCAGGTCGGCGTGATCGCGCTCAAGCCCGGCTGGCCCTCGCAGATCCGCGGCTACTGGAACAATCCCCAGGGCTACGCGGCCAAGTTCGCCGGCGGCTGGTACCTGTGCGGCGACCGCGCAAGCATCGACCCCGACGGCTACTTCTGGTTCGTCGGCCGCGACGACGACGTGATCAACACCGGCGGCCACCTCGTGGGCCCGTTCGAGATCGAGTCGGCCTTGCTGGAGCATCCCGCGGTCGCCGAATCGGCCGCCGTCGCCACGCCCGACAAGGTCAACATGGAAGTGGTCAAGGCCTTCGTGGCGCTCAAGCCGGGATACGAACCGAACGACGACCTCGAGCTGGAGATCATGAACTTCATCCGCAAGAAGCTGTCGCCGCTGGCGATGCCGCAGGTCATCGCATTCGTCGACAGCCTGCCCAAGACCCGCAGCGGCAAAATCATCCGCCGCATTCTGCGCGCCCAGGAGTTTGGCGAACCTGTGGGCGACTTGTCGACCTTGATGAACGATTGACGCCTGGCCCGGATTATTCATGAAGGACCGCCACCCTAACCGGGAGAAACCCATGCCGATCGACAAGCAGATGATCCTGGACTACGTGATCCGCGAATACCTCGAGGAAGACGACGACACCGAGATCACCTACAACACCGAATTGATCTCGGGCGGCATAGTCGACTCCTTCTCCATGGTCTCCTTGAAGCGATTCCTGGAGAAGAAGTACAACATCCAGATCCCGGACGCCGACGCCACGCCCGAGGCCTTCGACACCGTCAACAGCATCGCCGCTCTCGTGGAGCGGTTCGTCAAAGCCTGACCGCAGGCGGCAAGGGGACGACATGGCATTTTCGACCACCATTCGCCAAGCGTACCAGGACGAGTTGGCGGGCCTGCGCACCGCCGGCCTGTTCAAGGAGGAACGCTATATCCTCGGCCCGCAGGGAGCCGACATCGAGGTGGAGTTTCCCGCGGGTGCCGACGGGCGCCCGGTGATCAATTTCTGCGCCAACAACTACCTCGGCCTGTCGAGCCACCCCGACGTGGTCGCCGCCGCCCGCCGGGGCCTCGAGACGCACGGCTACGGTCTATCCTCGGTCCGCTTCATCTGCGGCACTCAGGATATCCACCGCAAGCTCGAAAAACGGCTCACGGAATTCCTCGAGACCGAAGACACGCTCCTGTTCCCGTCCTGCATGGACGCCAACGCCGGCTGCTTCGAGGCCATCCTGGGCGAAGAGGACGTGATGATCGCCGACCGCCTCGTGCATGCCTCGATCGTCGACGGCATGCGCCTGTGCAAGGCGATGCGCGACACCTACAAGCACTCCGACATGGGGCATCTGCGCGACAAGCTGATCGAGCACCAGGACAAGCGCATCCGCATGATCATCACCGACGGTGTCTTCTCCATGGACGGCGACCTCGCCAAGCTCGACGAGATCGTGGCCCTGGCCGAAGAATACAACGCGATGGTCTTTCTGGACGACTCGCACGCCTCCGGCTTCATCGGCAAGACCGGCCGCGGCACCCACGAGCACTGCGGCGTGATGGGCAAGATCGACGTCATCACCACCACCATGGGCAAGGGACTGGGGGGCGCCTCCGGCGGCTGCGTCAGCGGCCGGCGCGAGCTCGTCGAGATGTGCCGCCAGCGCGCGCGCCCGTACCTGTTCTCGAACACGGTGGCGCCGATGATCGTCGCCGGCACGCTCAAAGTGCTCGACCTCGTCTTCGCCAGCACCGAGCGCCGCGACCGCCTCGAAGCGAACACGAGCTACTGGCGCCGGGGCCTGACGGAGATGGGCCTGGACCTCAAACAGGGCGAGAGTCCCATCGTGCCGGTCATGCTCTACAACGCCAAGCTGGCGCAGGACATGGCGCGCGACCTCTTCGCCGAAGGCATCTACGTGGTCGGCTTCTTCTTCCCGGTCGTGCCGCAGGGCGCCGCGCGCATCCGTACGCAGCTCTCGGCCGCCCACACCCAGGCCCATCTCGACAAGGGTCTGGCGGCCTTCCGTAAGGTCGCCGGCAAGTACGGGATCCTGGGCAAGGGCAAGCGGGAGATCATGGAAATGTACGGGAAGTAGACTCCCCGGCGGTGGCGGCGCCCGGCGCCGCCACCGCCGCGAAAGGACGGTCCGCGCGATGTCCCACCCACGCACCATCGAGGTCGCCCTGCCCGACTGCCTGGAGATGTCGGCGGACGATCTGAACGTCCTTAGCACCACCCTGCAGACGATCATCACGCTGATGAGCGGCGGTTGTGACGGCGCGGAAGCCCACCTGCAGCGCATGCACGACCAACGCTGGACCGTCGAGTGGGGCCTGACCTGGATCGCCCGCGCGCGGCGCGACGGCAGCTACGAGGAAGCTACCGGCCCCACAAAGCAGGAAACGCTGGCCCGCCTCGGCCGCCTGACCAGCCTGCACGAGGTCGAGGGCTGTCCGTAACCGTCGAGGAGAGTCCTTGGTGGTCAACCTCGTTCCGCTGCTGGGCATCGGCGTGTTGCTGGGCGCAGCCTGGGCGCTCAGCAGCCAGCGCCGCCGCTTCCCCGTGCGCACGGTGCTCTGGGGCCTCGGCCTGCAGATCGCGCTGGCCTTGTTGCTTCTGCGGACCGCCGGCGGACAGGCCTGTTTCGGCTGGCTGCGCGGCGCGGTCACGCAGTTGCTCGCGTTCACCGATCCCGGCGCCGAATTCGTGTTCGGACCGTTGTTTCGCACCGGTCCGCAGTACATCGAGAATCTCGCACGGGGCGCGAACTGGTGGCAGGGACTGGACCCCGTCAGCGGCGAACCGGTGGCGCTGGGCATCGTCTTCGCGATCCACGTACTGCCGATCATCATCTTCTTCTGCAGCCTGATGGCGATTCTCTACCACCTCGGCGTCATGCAGCGCCTGATTGCGGCCGCCGCCTGGATCATGCGCAAGACCATGCGCACCAGCGGCAGCGAGACGCTATGCGTGGCGGCCAACATCTTCGTCGGCCAGACCGAGGCGCCGGTGGTGGTGCGTCCCTACCTGGCCGGGATGACCGCGAGCGAGCTGATGGCCGTGATGGTGGGCGGTTTCGCGACGGTCGCCGGCAGCGTAATGGCCGCCTATGTGCGCTTCGGTATCGACGCCGGCCATCTGCTCACGGCCAGCGTCATGTCCGCGCCGGCGGCGCTCGTCATGTCCAAGATCATGTTGCCGGAGACCGAGACCTCGGCCACGGCCGAGGGCGCGCGCCTGCAGATCGATCGCCGGCACGTCAATGTCATCGAGGCCGCCGCCGCCGGCGCCGCCGACGGCGTCAAGCTGGCGTTGAACGTGGGCGGCATGCTGATCGCCTTCATCGCGCTGGTGGCGATGGTCAACTTCGCGCTGGGGTGGGTCGGCCTATCGCTGCAGGAGATCTTTGGTTGGGTGTTCTGTCCGCTGGCCTGGACCATGGGCGTCCCCTGGGAAGAAGCCCGCGCGTTCGGCAACCTGCTCGGGACCAAGCTGGCGATCAACGAGTTCGTCGGCTATCTCGAGCTGGTCCGCGCCGGCCACGCCGGCGAGCTTTCGCCGCGCAGCGTGGTGATCGGCACCTACGCGCTCTGCGGTTTTGCGAATTTTTCGAGTCTGGCCATCCAGATCGGCGGCATTGGCGCCATGGCCCCGGAGCGCCGCGGCGACCTGGCCCGGCTCGGTTTGAAGGCGATGTTCGCGGGCGCGTTCGCCTCCTGGCTGACCGCCTGCCTGGCTGGCATGCTGACAACGGTCTGACCGCGCGCCCGCAGTAACGCGGCCTCGCGGCGACCGCGCTTCGCCCCCGCGAGCGTGCTGCCCGTTTGAAAAAAAACATGCAGAGGTTCGCATGCCGCGCTTGCAATTGACCCCCCGTTCAGCTTACCCTTTCCATATCCGGCTTGCCGTCCGGATCACCGACATCAATTATGGTGGTCATCTCGGCAACGACCGTTACCTTGCCCTGCTCCATGAAGCGCGCGTCGCTTGCCTGGCCTCCCATGGCTGGAGCGAGATGGATTGCGCCGGTGCGGGCCTGATCATGACCGATGCCGCGGTTCAGTTCCGCGGCGAATGCTTCGCCGGCGACCAGCTCACGATCGAGGTCGCCTGGGGCGAAGCAGCCCGAACGGGCTTCCGCTTCTTCTATCGGATCACCCGCCACGGCGATCGAGCGCTGATCGCCGTCGCCGAAACCGGCATGGCCTGCTTCGACTACCGCGAGCGGCGGGTGGTCGCCTTGCCGGCCGCGGTTCGCACACTCTGCGAGGAGGATTGAATGGCAGCCCGCCCCTTCGATAAGGATCTGGACCTCTCCGCTGGCCTCGAGCCGGGCATCCTCGACCCCATCGAACCCGGCGGCGAACGCCCGGCCGCACGCGGCGGACGCTCGGGGCGGCGAGGCGGCAAGCCGAGCAATCGCGGCAGCGGTTCACGGCGGCGCAAAGGCAGCTTCAACAACGGCAACACCGCTGCCAACGCCGAGAAGTTGTCGAGCCCCCAGAATCCCCAGGTCAAAGCTCTGGTGCGCCTGCGCCAGCGCCGCGCCCGCGACCAGGAAGGGCTGACGGTCATCGAGGAACCGCTCGTCTTGCGCCGCGCCTGGGAGGCCGGCTATCCCCTGCACGCCGTCTACTACTGCAACGAGTTGATGACCCCGGCTGCGAAGGAACTGCTGGAGGACCTACGCGCGGCCCTGCGGGCGGGCCAGACCAGCCTCAAGCTGGTGGAACTCGGACCGGATCTGTTGCGCAAGGCCGCCTATCGCGACCAGCCCGACGGCCTCCTGGCGATAGCGCCTCAGCAGAAGCGCTCGCTCGAAGACCTCGTGCTGCGGGAGAATCCGCTGCTCGTAGTGCTGGAGAACGTCGAGAAGCCCGGCAATCTCGGCGCCGCGTTGCGCATCGCCGACGGCGTGGGCGCCGACGCGGTGCTCGTCACCGGCGAAGGCACAGACCTCTTCAACCCCAACGTCCTGCGCGCCAGCCGCGGCGCCTTCTTCACGGTGCCGGCGGTGCACTGCCAGATCGGGGAGGCGCGCGATTTCCTGCACGAACGCGGTTTGAAGGTCCTGGCGACCACGCCGGGCGCCACCGTCCCCTATACGCGCGCCGACCTGACGGGCCCGCTCGCGGTGGTCCTCGGCTGTGAGCACAACGGTCTGAGCGATGCCTGGCTCAAAGACGAGGGCTGCCAGGCGGTGCGCATTCCCATGCGCGGCCACGGCGATTCGTTGAACGTCGCGACAGCCGCCGCGGTGATCCTCTATGAAGCCATGCGGCAGCGCGCGCTGGCCTGAGCCCCGGGACCGCCCGCGCCATGTCCGACAGGCTTCACAACGCGTTCTATAGCGAATTCGACACCGAACAGTCCGAGCCCGCCGCGCAGGACTACCGCACGTCTTTCCGCCGCAACCGCGACCGCTTGATCCACAACGCCGCGTTCCGCCGCCTGCAGGGCAAGACCCAGGTGTTTCTCTCGGGCGAGTACGACTTCTACCGCACGCGCTTGACGCACAGCATCGAAGTCGCCCAGATCGCCAGCTCGATCGGCCACTTCCTCAATCACAGCGCGCCACAATTGTCGCCCGGCTGCCAGATCGACCCCGATCTCTGCGAGGCCGCCGCCTTGGCGCACGATATCGGCCACCCGCCCTTCGGCCACGCGGGCGAAGGCACGCTGCACCGGCTGATGCAGCCGTTCGGCGGCTTCGAGGGCAACGCACAGACCTTGCGCCTGATCGGTCAGACCATCTTCACCAGCGGCGGCCGGCGCCGCGGTCTGAATCCGACCCGCGCCCTGGTCGACGCGGTGATGAAGTACAAGACGCTCTGGGGCGAGGTCCCCGCTCAACGCAAACACTTCCTCTACGCCGACCAACAGCCGTTCGTCGACTTCGTCTGCGCCGGCCGCCCGTGGCCCGCCGATCTCGCACCCGGTGCGCCGCGCAACCAGCTCCGCAGCCTCGAATGCCAGATCATGGACTGGGCCGACGACACCGCCTATTCGCTCAACGACATCGTCGACGGCGTGCACGCGGGCTTCGTCACCCTCGGCGGCGTCGAGCGCTGGGCCGAGGCCAACGCCGCGCCCGAGGACCGCGAAGCGGTCGGCTACCTACGCGACGCGCTGCGCCACGGCGATGTCGAGCGGGCCATGAACCGCCGCATCGGGCGCCTCGTCGAGAGCGTGCGCCTGGTCGAGCGCGACAATTTCCTGGCCGACCTCTCCAACCGCTGGCGCTTCGGCATCACGGTCGCCGTCGACGCCCGGCGCGAACAGCAGCTCTTCGCCCGGATCGCCACCGACCTGGTGTTCCGCTCCCCGCAAGTCTGCCAGCTCGAACACAAGGGCGGCTTCATGCTGACGCGGCTCTTCGAGACCCTCAGCGCCCACTATCTGGCGGCGGGCGGTCCGCGGCTGCACCTCTTGTCGGCCGACTTCGAGGCGGAAATCCGCCGGCCCGAACTCGACGAGGCCGGCCGCGCGCGGATCCTGTGCGATTACCTGGCGGGCATGACCGACGGCTTCGCCAGCCGGATCTACAAACGGCTCTTCGACGCGGATTTCGGGAGCATCGTCGACCTGGTCTGACCCATGCCCCTCACCGCCTGAGCGCCGCCTCGATGCGCATGAACTCGCCGATGTTCTCCATGGTGACCATGCCCACGAGTTGGTCGCGCCCGTCGAGCACCGGCAAGGTGCGGCAACGACACTCGCCCAGACGCTGTAAAACCGTCTCGACCATCTCCCCCAGCACCGCCGTCTGGAATTCGCGCTGCATGCTCTCGACAACGCGCGAGCCGGGCCCCCATTCGTGCAGTCCGCGCAACATGTCGTCCTGCCGCAACACGCCGACGAGCCGGCCGTCTTCGACCACGGGAAAGTCTTTCTGGCTGCCGGCCAAGGTGAGTTGCACCGCGCGGACGAGCTGGTCGTCGGCGGCAAGCACCTCGAAATCGGTCAGCATGACGCGGCGCAGCGGGATGCCGCCCAGGGCGCTCTTCATCTGCACCAGGCTGGCCTCCTGCGCCGCGCCGATCCACACGAAGAAGGCGATGAACAAAAGGAACGGATTCCAGAACAATCCCACCAGGCCGAAGACCAACGCCAGCGCCTGGCCGATGCCGGCCGCGATCTGCGTGGCCCGGGTGTATTCGAGGCGCATGGCCAGCAGCGCGCGCAACACACGGCCGCCGTCCATCGGAAACGCCGGGATCAGGTTGAACAGCACGAGGAAGATGTTGACCACGGCCAGGCGCTCGAGCAAGGGGCCGCGGGTCCAGTCCATCGCCCGCAGAGGCTCGAGGATGCCGGCCAGGTTCAGCCAGAGCAATAGCCCGAGCGCGATCACGACGTTCACCGCCGGACCGGCCAAGGCGACCACCAATTCCTGCCGCGGATCCTCTGGCATGCGTTCGAGACGCGCCACGCCGCCGATCGGGTAGAGCACGATATCGCGCGTCTTGATCCCGTAGCGGGCGGCCGTCAGTGCGTGACCGAATTCGTGCAGGAGCACGCTCGCAAACAACAGCAGGAAGAACCCCACGCCCATGAACACCGACGCGAACGAGCGGCTCGCGAGCCAGTAGCTCACGGCCAGAAAACCCAACAGCAGCAGGAACGTCGCGTGCAAGTAGACGTCGATGCCGCGGTACGCGCCCAGGCGCAGCGTCCAACGCATGATTCCTCCTTTTCATTCCGAGGCGGGCCGGCTGACGACCACAGGATAATGATCGCCTTAAAACCGGCCAGATCGGCCGCTGCGTCACAGATATGGCCGCCAATCTGGAAGTCGCCGGTGGCGGCGGTCCGGTATGGGACTATAATGTATACTATGAAAGTAGGATTTACAGCCAGCGTCCTTCTCGTTGCTCTGAGCGCTTCGCTCTGGTCCGCGCACGCGGTGTCGGCGGCGGCGGCGTTGCCGGCGACGCCGCCGCCGCCGAGCCACGTCCGCGCCACGGTCCACCTGGCCGCGGTCACACCGGACAGCGTGAACCTGGTCTGGCGCTTCGAACCGGACGATCGGTGGTATCTCTACGCTCCCTATCGCAACGACACGGGATTTCCGCCCTCGGTCGAACTCGATCTGCCGGCCGGCTGGACTGCCGGCCCGTTACAGTTCCCGGAGCCGGTGCGTAAGATCCTGCCTGGGGACATCCTCGACCACGTCTACCCCGGCGAGTTGCTGCTCCTGCAGACCCTGCACACAGGCGGCCGTCCATCCGTGGCTGGTCAGACCATCACCGCGCGTCTCGCCTGGCTAGCCTGCCGCGAACTGTGCGTGCCTGGACAGGTCGTCTTGACGGTACCGGTGGCCGGCGGCGCTTCCGATCCGCGGGCCGTCGAGCTGTGGAGCCAAGCCCGGCGCGCCCTGCCGGTCGCTTTGCCGGCCGGGACGGTCACGATCGAGCGCGAGGCGGCAGTGATCCGCGTGACCGCACCCGGAGCGAGCCGGCTCGTGTTCATCCCGGCCGAATCGGGACCGACCTTGGTGGATCTCATCCGCGACGGAGACCGCGAAGGCCCGACCCTCACGCTGCGTTTGCGACCCGGCCCTGCGGCCGGCGACCCGCTGCCAGGCTTGTTGTCCATTCACTACCCGAGCGCGCGTCAGCTGACCGGAACGGTCGTGCTGCCGTGAACGCGACCGTCACCACCCCAGGAGGTTTGAACCGATGCAGTATCCCGCGACGTTGACCATCCGCCTCGCCGTTCTGGCGGTCGTGCTCGCCGCCGTCCCGGCGCTGGCCATCGCGCCGGGTGCCAAGGCCCCCGATTTCACGCTGACCGACACCAACGGCCAGGACCACACGCTCAGCACCTACCTCGCGCAGGGCAAGACCGTCGTTTTGGAGTGGTTCAATCCCGACTGTCCGTTCATCGTCAAACACCATAAGCACCACCGCACCATGGACGAGACATTCGCCCGCTTCGGCGACCTCGGTCTCGTCTGGTTGGCGATCAACTCGGGCGCGCCCGGCCTGCAAGGCCACGGCCTGGAGCGCAACCTGAAGGCCCACGAAGAGTTCGCGATGACCTTCCCGATCCTGCTGGATGCGGCGGGCCAGGTCGGCAAACTCTACGGCGCCAAGACCTCGCCGCACATGTTCGTGATCACACCGGACGGCACAGTGGTCTACAACGGAGCGATCGACGATGACCGTTCGGCGATGCAACTAGGTAAAACAAACCATGTGGCCGACGCCCTGGCCGCCCTGGCGGCAGGCGAGCCGGTCGCCGTGGCCGAAACGCGGCCCTACGGTTGCAGCGTGAAGTACGCGGACTAACCCGGAAAATTCATGAAGGACCGGCGCGGCGCGCGGCAGGTCATGCGAGTTCGATCAGGATCGTGTCCTTCGGAACCGTCTGGCCGGCGGCGACCAGCACCTGCTTGACGGTGCCGTCATAGGGTGATTGCAGCTCATTGCGCATCTTCATCGCTTCGAGCACAATCACACCCTGGCCGCGGCGCACCTGCTGGCCGGGGCGCACCAGCACGCTCACGATCAGACCGGGAATCTGGGTCTTGATGTGTTTGTGGTTCGGACGCGCCCATAGCCGGCGCTCGCGGGCTTTGCGGGTCAGACGCGTTTCGTACGATGTGTCGTCGACGATGAAGGGGACCAGCGGCTCGTCGCCGTCAGGTTGCCGGGTGGGTTGCATGGTCACTCCTGTTCTGCGGCCCGCCGGCCAAGGGCGCCGGATCTGCCCGCGCCGGACCTTCACAAACAATCTGGGCTAGAACGGCGGAATCCCGTGCTTGCGTGCGGGACGCTGCTCAGTCTTGCGTTCGGAAACCCGGATCGCGTGCAACAAGAAATCGCGCGTCTGCTCGGGCTGGATCACGGCGTCGATATGACCGTCGCGCGCCGCGATGAACGGATTGGCGAACTTGTCCTGATATTCCTTGATCTTCTCCTGGCGCATCGCGTCGGGGTCGGCCGCGCCGGTGATCTCCTTGCGGAAGATGATGTTCGCGGCGCCCTCGGGTCCCATCACGGCGATCTCGGCGCACGGCCAGGCGAAGACGAAATCGGCGCCGAGATGGCGTGAGCACATGGCGATGTAGCCGCCGCCGTAGGCCTTGCGAATGATCACCGTGATCTTCGCCACGGTGGCTTCGCTGTACGCATAGAGAATCTTGGCGCCGTGGCGGATCACACCGGCGTGTTCCTGGTCGACGCCCGGCAGATAGCCCGGCAGGTCCACGAAGCTCAGCAGCGGAATATTGAACGCGTCGCAGAAGCGAATGAAACGGGCCGCCTTGTCCGAGGCGTCCACGTCGAGCACCCCGGCCAGATAGGCTGGCTGGTTGCCGACGACGCCGACGGTGCGGCCGTCCAGTCGGGCGAACCCGATCACGATGTTGCGCGCCCAGAGCTCCTGAATCTCGAAGAAATCGCTGTCGTCGCACACCGCGCGCACGACATCGCGGATGTCGTAGGGCTTGCGGGGATCGTCCGGGACGATCGACTCGATATGTTTGCCGGGCCGCGGCGGCCGCGGCGGGAATGGGTCGCTGGTCTTGCGGTTGTTCCACGGAATGAACGTCACCAGGCGTTTGATCTGCTCGAAGCATTCCTCCTCGCTGGCGGCGTAGAAGTGGGCGTTGCCTGAGATCTCGGCCTGAACGCGGGCGCCGCCCAGATCTTCCATGGAGATCTCCTCGCCGAGCACGGTCTTGATCACCTCCGGCCCGGTGATGAACATCTTGCTGATCCGATCAACCACGAAGACGAAATCAGTCAGCGCGGGACTGTAGACCGCACCGCCAGCGCACGGGCCCAGAATCACGGAAATCTGGGGGATCACCCCCGAGGCCAGGGTGTTGCGGTAGAAGATCTCGCCGTAGCCCGCGAGCGAATTGACGCCTTCTTGGATGCGGGCGCCGCCGGAGTCGTTGATGCCGATCAACGGCACGCCCATCTTCATCGCGTGGTCCATGATCTTGGTGATCTTGCGCGCGTGCGCGAGGCCCAACGAACCACCCGCCACCGTGAAATCCTGGGCGAAGATACAGACGGGGAAACCCTGCACTGTTCCGGTGCCGGCCACAACACCGTCGCCCGGCAGGGATTTGCCGTCCATGCCGAAATCGCGGCAACTATGCTCCACGAAGAGGTCGTACTCATGGAACGAGTCGGCGTCGCAGATCCGCGCCACGCGGTCGCGCGCCGTCAATTTGCCCTGGGCGACCTGTTTCTGAACCGCTTGCTCACCGCCGCCCTTCATCAGCGCGCGCGTTCGCTGCAAGAAGTCGTGAATTCTCTGGCCGAGCGACATGTCGGGCCTCCCAACTCCTTCGCCAAACCTGAGACAAAACGACCGGGTCGCCGCCCGGCTCGTTGGTGTCATTGTTAACAAATCAACATTGCACGGCTCGGCGGCAACGGTCAAGTCCTATATCGAGCGCTCCGCGGCGACGTCTACGCCGCTCAGCTCAGCGGCCCGCGGCATCGGCGAGCTTGAGCTGAATCGCATCGCGGGCCAGCGGCCGCGAGAAATAGAACCCCTGCACCATGGGGCAACGCAGGCGCCGCAGCACCGCCGCCTGCGCGGCGGTTTCGACGCCTTCGGCCACGATGTCCAGGCCCAGGCTGCGCCCCAGTTCGATGATCGCCGCGGCGATCGCCGCGTTGCGTTCGTCCTGATCGATCTCCCGCACGAACTCCCGGTCGATCTTCAAACGATTGACCGCGAGGTCCTTCAGGTAGACCAGCGATGAGTAGCCGGTGCCGAAATCGTCGATGGTCAGGCTGATGCCGTCGGCACGCAGCGCCTCGAGCGTGGTGACGGCCTGCTGGGCGTCCTGCATCAAGACGCTTTCGGTGATCTCCAGCTCCAGATGGCGCGCCGGCAGACCGACGTCGGCCAGAATACTGCGCACGGTCTCCACGAAACCCGGTTCGGCGAACTGGCGGCTAGACAGATTCACGGCCGCGCGCAGGTCGGGGAAACCGGCATCGAGCCATTCCTTGACCTGTTCGCAGACGGCGCGCAGCAACCAGGTGCCGATCGCCTGGATCATACCCGTTTCTTCCGCCAGGGGAATGAAACGAGCCGGCATGATCAATCCGCGTTCAGGATGCTGCCAGCGCAACAAGACCTCCACCGCTTCGAGCCGGCCTGTCTCGAGCCGGTATTGAGGCTGGTAGGCGATCCGGAATTCCCGGCGCTCGAGGGCTTGCCGCAGTCCGGCTTCCAGTTGCATGCGGTCGACGGCCCGCTTGTGCATGTCTTCGCTGAAAAATTGGTAGCGATTGCGGCCGCGGGCCTTGGCGGCGTACATCGCCATGTCGGCATGCTTGAGCAACGTGCTCACCGTGTCGCCGTCATCCGGGTAGAAGGCGATCCCGATCGACGGCGACGTGTAGACCTCGTGACCGGCGAGATCGAAGGGCCGCGCCAATTGCTCCTTGATCTTGCGCGCCACCATCACCGCGTCGCGGTCGGCTTTGACGGCCGGCAACAGCAGGACGAACTCGTCTCCGCCCAGGCGGCTCAGCGTGTCGCCCTGGCGAATGCACGCTGACAGCCGCTCGGCAATCTCTTGCAGCAACAGGTCGCCCTTGTCGTGACCGAGCGAGTCATTGACATCCTTGAAGTTGTCGAGGTCGCAGAAGAGCAGAGCCGCCCTGCGGCCTGAGCGCTTGGCCGTCGCGAGAGTCCGCCGGAGCTGTTCGATGAAGAACGCCCGGTTGGGCAGCTTGGTCAGAGTGTCGTAGTAGGCGATCCGCCGGATCTCTTCCTCGCTGCGCTTGCGCTGGGAAATATCCGTCACCGAGCCGATGAAACCGCTGAGTTGGCGCCGGTCGTCGAACACCGGCTCGGCTTGCAGCATGACCCAGGCGGTCAGCCCTTGCGGACGCCGGAAGCGGCATTCAGCGCGGAACACCTCCGCGGCGGCAGTTGCGGCCTGCCAATTTGCGGTTACGGCCGCTTGCTCATCCGGATGGACGGCAGCCAACCAGCCTGTCTCCGCGGCCTGCGCCGAGGTCAGTCCGGTGATCTCGCGCCAACGCCGATTCACGTAGTGACAGCGGCCGTTCCGGTCACAGCGAAAGATGCCCACCGGCGATGCTTCCGCCATGATTTGATAGCGGCGTTCACTCTCGCGCAGCGCGTCCTCGATCAGTTTCTGCTCGGTCACGTCGCGCACCGTCGCAATCATGAACCCGTGGTCGGGCAGCGGCCGGCTCACGGCCTGGACGATGCGCATGCTGCCGTCCCTTCCGCGCACGCGGATGTTGTCCCACTGGATCCGCTCCGCCCCGGCCTCGCCTGCCTCCTTCAACAGTTGCTGTTGGAACCCTCGCCGCTGATCGTAATCTGGACATAAACGGTCCATAAAGTCGGCCAAACTGGTCATTCCCGTTTCGTGCCAGTGACCGTAGATTTCGCGGAATCGCTCGTTGACGTATCCGACCTTGGTCATGTCCAGCGAATTGATCGCCAGGCCGATCGGTAGATTATCGAGAATTGTTTCAATGAAATCGTTGCGCCGGCGCAATTCTTCGCGCAGGGAGTGCGCGACGAGTTCGGTGGGAAGCAAGTAACCGATCACCCCGCGCACGTCGCCGTCGGCCGATGGCAGGGCCCCTCCCCGACAGACAAACGCGCGGGTCGAGCCATCAGGCAGGGTGAGGTCGAGATGGTGCCAGTTCGGTTGTGCGGGCGCCGTCGCCTCATTCAGGATTCCCTGCAACGACACCTGCTGCTGGGCGGTGAGGCTCGGCAGCGTGCCGCCGTGAATCTGGTCGGCCGATACACCGAAGAGCCGGCCGGTTTCCGCGTTGGCCGCCAGAACCTTTCCGGCTGCGTCCATGGCCAGCAAGGCCAGGGGCAATTGCTCGCCGATCGCGCGCACCGGGTCGTCCGCCAGGGGATCTCTGGTGGTCAACTCCGCTGGTCTGCGTTTTTTCGAGTTCACCCGCCCGCGCCTCCTTGCCTGCCGCCCCTGCTCGGCCCACCCCGCCGGCGAGAATCAATCCCGAAAACATGATAATGAAGGGCGGCCGGTCGGCAATGGCCGGCGCCAAGAACTCTGAGAGAAGCTGTTCAAATAGTATTCCGGTTCCCGGCGATCGATCAGGGTCAGAATGCCGCCTCGGCTCGTCGAGGACTCGGCTGCGGGAACATCGCGTGATCCGCCGCCGCTTCTAACATTAGCTGAACCGCCTTGTTCAGTTGCGGATCCTCACCGGCCAGCAGCTCGGCGGGTCCCAGCGGCACCAGGTAGTCCGGCACGCATCCACCGTGCTCTTGGTTACGGTTGTTGCGCTCGGAATTGTCCGGATCCCCCCAAGTATACCAGCCGCGGAACGGGAGGCGAACCCAGCCACCGTCGAGGGTGGTCCAGCCGCCAGTGGAAATCACGTTGCCGCCGGTCGTCTCTCCGACGACCGGCCCGCGACCGATTGTTTTGATGGCATGGCTGAAAATTTCCGCGTTCGAATAACTCGATTCGTCGCAGATCACGGCGATCGGTTTGTTCCACCGCTGCAAGGGCAGCCGCTCGGCGTCGGGATAGCCGATTACGCCGCCGCGGGGCACGGTGTAGGCGTGCAGCGGCTGCGTCAGGATCGTCAGCAGCAGATCCGTGGTCCAACCGCCGCCGTTCCAACGCACGTCGATGACCAGGGCGTCCTTGCCTTGGGCGGCCGCGTAAAGGTCACGTTCGAAGAGCTCGACCTCGGCGCGCCCCATGCCTTGGATGTGGACATAGCCGACGCGGCCGCTGGACAACTCCTCGACGCGGGCGCGGTTGGCCTTGACATCGGCTTCGTAGATCCGCTGGCGAATCTCACGCCACGTCACCGGCCGCACAAAGACCTCGCGCTCTTCGCGGCCGCGGCGGTAGAAGAGCAGCACCGGGTCGCCGCCCGCAGCCATCACCGGCGCGTGGAAGTCCGCCGTGCGTCCGACCGGCTGTCCGTTGATCGCCAGGACGAGATCGCCGGGCTGCAGTCCGACGGCTACCTGGTCGGCCGGGCCATGCGGCACGACCGCCGCGACGCGCAACCCCTCGCCCTGGTGACCCGCTGCGAATTCGAGGCCGAGCCAGCCCGCCGGGCTGCGATCGCCGCGGCCGCCCGGAAAATACCCCATGTGGGAGGCGTTCAAGCTGCCGAGCATGATATTCATGACGTCGGCGAAGTCGGCTGCGTGGTCGACGCCGGCGGCCAGCCGCAGCGCTTTCGCGCGTTGCGCGGGCCAGTCGACGCCGTGCAGATCGGGGTCGTAGAACTCGTCGCGTAGTCGCCGCCAGCTTTCCTCGACGACCTGGCGGCGCAATTCCGCCGGCTGGCTGACCAGTCGCGCCTGGAAATCGGTCGTCTTGAGATCGCCGCCGTCGAGCGGGACCCGCGCCGGGCGACCGTCCTTGAGCAACCAGATCGTTTTGCCGTCAGCGGCCAGAAACGCCGCGCGATCGCCGGCGCCGCCCTTGGTCAGCGCCTTGAGATCCTCGCCGAAACGGTCGACCGAGTAGAGATCGCGCTTGCCGCCGACATCGGCGCCGAAGACGATCCGGTCGCCTTGCGGGTGAATCGCGACGACGCGCTCGTCGCCCGGCAAACTTGTCAGGCGGCGGACGCGCAGATGGAGAGCCTCCGTATCGATCGCCATGGGCCCCGCCGGTTTTCCCGCCTTGGCGCGATCGCCGCCGGCTTCGGTCTTGGTCGACGCTTTCTTGCCGCCCTTCTTGGCTTGCGGCGCGTCCTGTGCCGGGCGGTCCGGCTTGGCGTCGCGGGTCTTTTCCCAGATCTGCCATTCTTCGCGGGAACGCTCGTGATCGGCGCGGGTCAGGTAGCAGAACAGGACGTCGTTCTGCTTGCCGTAGCGCCGGCTGGTCCACGCGAGCATGGTCCCGGTCTCGTTGAAGACCGGCCCCCAGTCGTGGTCGGGATGCTGGCTGACGTTCACCGGTTCGCCGCCGGCCGCCGGTACGAGCCAGATATTGCGGCTGTAGGACGGTCCGCCGGCGACGGCGTAGGCCAGCCAGCGGCTATCCGGCGACCAGACGGCGTCGGGTGCGTCCCAGCCCTCGTGTAGGATGCGGCGATTCTTGCCGTCGGCATCGATGACCGCCAGCGTTCCCGGTCCGTGTTGATACGTGATCCGCCTGCCGTCAGGCGACCAGACCGGCCGCGTACATTCGACGCCGGGCGGCGTCAGCCAGACTAGCCGCTGGCGTTTTGCCGTGCGCAGCAATGCGCTCGCGGAGTCATCGCTGACGATCAGACCGATACGGCTGTACGGGATGCCCTCGTGTCGCTCGCGGTCGCTGACCACCACCAGCGTGTCGGCGCTGCCCGGCCGAAACGAGACGTCGCTCTCACGCCAGGGCGAGGGCAGCACCACGGTGGCGCGCCCCTCCAACTCACGGTTGACGAGGACAATCTCGCCGCGCACGACCAGCGCGATCTCGTCGCCGTCCGTCGCGACGGCCAGCTCGCTGGCGTCGCCGCTGACAATGTCCATGGTCCGCTGGGGCTGCAGATCGTCGGCCGCGATCGTCACAGCGAGGCGGTGCAATTGTTCACTGCGGGTGTCCAAAAGATAGAGGCTGCTGTCTGCCTCGCAGACCAATCGCGAACCGTCGCGGCTCAGCCGGGCGCTGCGCACGCCTTCGCCGCGGAAATCGGTCAAGCGGCGCAGACCGCCGCCGTCGAGGTCCTGGCGCCAGATGTTGAAGGCGCGCGTCTGATCATCCTCGCTTCGCCAATAGACCGCATCGCCGGGCCCCCACATGGGATCGGTGTCGTAGCCGAGTCCCGCGGTCAGGCGCCGCGGCGCGCTGCCTGGTTCGTGCAGCCAGATGTCCGACTGGTAGGAGCCGCGGTAACCAACCCGGCCGAAACGCGCGTCGCCGATCGCGACGAGAAAACGCCGACCGTCCGGATGCGCCGCCACCTGGTGCGCGAAAAGGTCGAACGCACGGAACGGGGTGCCGCCGTCGACGGATACCTCGTGGATCTGCGGCCGGACCGGATAACGCCACGGGCGGGCGCTGCCGAAATAGAGTCGCTGTCCGTCGGCGCTGAAGTCCGCCGGCACATCGGTCGCAGGCGCGTGCGTCAGTCGCGAGGGACGGCCGCCGCCGGCGGGCATGATGTAGAGATCGACCGTGCCCTCGCGATCGGAGGCGAACGCGAGCAACGTGCCGTCCGGCGAGAACACCGGATTGCGATGATAGGCCGGATGCGCGGTCAATCGCTCGGCGCGGCCGCCCGCCGCGCCGCCCCGCCACAAGTCCCCTTGGCAA
>JAQULN010000010.1 GCA_028718575.1 Candidatus Krumholzibacteriia bacterium
ATAGGAGGCGCGCACGTAATCGTTGCTGATCGAGGTCGGGTCGTTCGGATCGCTCCGGTGGTGAATGAAAGCGCCGGAGACGGGGTCCCAACGATCGAGGCCGCCGCCGTACGTGCCTACCCAGACGTCGCCTGACCGATCGACGAACACCAGGCGCAACACGTCCAGCGCCAGGCTGCGCGCGTCGTGCGGGTCGTGGCAAAAATGCGTGAAGATGCCCCGGCGCGGATCGAACCGGTCGAGACCGCCGCCGTTGGTCGCTAGCCACAAGCTGCCATCATGGTCCTGGGCAACCATGCGAATGGAGTTGTGCCCCGGTGTGTTGGGATCGCCGGGAACATGGCGGAAGTGCGTGAAGCGTCCCGTCGCCGGATCGTAGCGATCGAGCCCGCCGTCGTGCGTGCCGAGCCATAACACGCGGTCGCCGTCCTGCAAGAAAGACCAGACGATGTCATGACCGAGCGAGTGCGGGTCGTCGGGCCGGCTGCGCACGTGCCGAAACGGTTTGCGCCGCAGGCTGCACCGGCTGATACCGTCGCCGTAGGTGCCAACCCAGAGCACCCCCGCGCGGTCCTCGACGAGCGAGCGAATCCGGTTGCCGGCCAGACTGCCGGCGATGTACGGGTCATGCTGGTAGCGCGCAAACGTCCCGGTGGCGCGGTCGAAGCGGCAGAGGCCGCCGCCGTCGGTGCCGGCCCAGATCGTTCCCGCGCTATCGATGAGCAGCGCCGGGACGGCGTCCTGGCCCAGGCTCTGCGGATCGCGCGGGTCGTGACGGTAGCGGGTGAACGCGCCGGTGCGGGGGTCGAAGCGATTCAACCCGCCGTCGCCGGTGCCCACCCAAAGCGCGCCGTCGCGGTCCTCGGCCAGGCAGCGCACGTCGGTGCCGCCGAGCGAGTGGACGTCGGCTGGGTCGCGGCGGTAGCGAACAAAACGTTGCGTCCGTGGATCGAGGCGGCAGAGACCGCCGCCCGCGGTTCCGACCCAGAGCGCGCCGTCGCGGTCCAGGTGCAGGACGCGCACGTCGTCGTGGCTCAGGGTCGTGGGATTCCGCGGATCGTGGCGCCAGTGGCGGAAACTGCCGGTGGATCGGTCCAGCCGGTCGAGGCCGCCGCCAGTGGCGACCCAGAGTCGGCCCTCGCGGTCTTCACAGACATCCCAGACGATGTCGTTGGCTAGGCTGGTGCTGTCGGCGGGGTCGTGTTGGTGATGCGTGAACCGCTGGGTGATGGGATCGAAGCGTTCGAGGCCGCGGTGGAACGTGCCGATCCAGAGGTCGCCGTCGCGGTCCTCGTACACGCACTTGATCTCGTTGTGGATCAGACTGGCTGCGTTGCGCGCGTCGTGTTTGAAGATCTTGAAGGTGTAGCCATCGAAGCGATTGAGACCGTCCTCGGTGACAAACCAGAGAAACCCCTGGCGGTCCTGGAGCATGCGGTCGACGATGCTCTGTGACAGGCCGTGTTCGATGGCCAGGTGCTGGAACTCTAGGTGAGGGGCCTGGGCCCACATGGCCGGCGTGTTCCACAGGAGAGCGCCGATGGTGACGATGGTCCCGCCCAACCAACGAGGTGGCATGGCCAGCCTCCGCTTGACCAGGCATGGCCGCGGAAGCTCACAGCCAGCCGGTCACGTGCGGTAGACTACGATGTCGGCGGGCGCCGGGTTGCGCGCGAAGCACGCGGCGCCGGCCAGGCGGGTGCTTTCGGCAATGGTTGATTTTCCCGCCGGCGCGATCATCTTTCCTTCCCAAGATCCTCCGACCGAGGGCTCCAGAAGGAACGCTCCCGACTCCCCAGCCGCCGTGCATCCCTCGCACCCACGCGCGTTCGCCTGCGCCGACGTTGTCGACGTCCGCGCCGGCGGAGGTGCCCCCATGAACGACCACAAGGCTCCCGACAATCCGCCGGCGCCTGGACGCAGCGCCGCACGGTCCGCGATTCTCTATTTCGCGTTGCCGATCGCCGTGACGGTGCTCTTCGCGTATCTGGAGCATCGGCACTGATCCCGGTCAGCACTTGTCGTCGCTGACGCGTCCGCCGGCCTCCCGAGCTGCCGGCTGCGACGCCCCGGGGTGCTCAGCCAGTACCGTACGCCGGCCCCAGGCGCGACCCGAAGCCAGGATCATCCTTCGCGCCCCGTCAGGATTACGTCGCGCTTACGGGCAGCGGACGTCGCCGGCCGGGACGGCCGTCGCCAAGCGCGCCAAATCGAGGGTGGTGAGCACCAGGTTGTGCTCCAGGTCGGCTTTGAAATGATAAGGACCGGATAGAAGAAATTCTGCGAAGACAGTCACGTCATAGTGAGTTGACGACCAGATCACCATTCATGTCGGCGCTGTTGAAGCGAATGTCGAGGTAAGGTTCCGCCGGAGTTCCCCCGACCATGACGACGACCATTTCGCTGTCGGAAGACCCGCCCGCAGCGAGCGACCGTGTCCAAAACGCCATCCCGTTGCTGTCGGTCGGACCGTCGGCTGTGTTCCCGTGCTGGCAGAAATGAAGGCCGCCGCGATCAGGCGCGATTCCGGGGTGCCGGACAGCCGACTTGGCGGTAGCATGGTGAGCGTCGGATAGGAACGAACGATCACCCCCGAACGTGCCGAGGGCCCGCCCAAGGAGCCATGACCGACCTGACACCCGACGCCAAGCGCGCACTTTGCGCCACGGTCCGCCACTGGCGAGACAGCGATCTCGACGAGTTCGCCGTCGTTGAGCGAGGCCGCCGCGGCGAAATCGCGCTCTTGCTCGAGCCAGAGACCGAGGCGGAATTGGCCGCGCTCATCGAGGTGTTGCGCGCGCACCGGATCCCGACCGCAACCGTCGCCGGCCAGACCGGACTGGTCGAAGCCCAACGCCCGCACGGGGTGGCGATCAGTATGAAGCGCTTTGACTGGATCGGCGAACTCACGCTGGCCGACGGCGCCAGCTTCGAGCCGGCCGAGTTCGCGACGATCCGTGTGCGCTATACCCCGGAGCAACTCCGCGGCGCGCGCCTGCGCGTGGGCGCCGGCGCGGCCATCGACACGATCAACGAGGCGCTCGCGGTCGCGGGCCTCAAGCTGCCGATCGTCATGGGCTCGACTGCCACGGCCAGCGCGGGGGCCTGCGCGGCGAACGGCTCCGCGGGCGCTAACGCGGTGCGCTACGGCACCGCCGCTGATCTGGCGCGACGCGTGCGTGGCGTGCTGGGCACGGGCGAGGTTGTCGCCCAGGACGTGCCCGGGCGGAAGCGGCCTCGCGACGCTCAGACTTGCGCCATCCGCGCAGACCGGTTCGCACACGGCGCCTCGCTCGTCGGGTCGCAGGGCGCGTTGGGCCTGATCACCGAGGTTGTGTACGAGGTCTTTCCGGTACCCCGGGACCAGGCGATCGCGCTCTTGCCGGTTGCGGACATCGCCACCGCGACGCACCTGATGCAACAACTGAGGTCTCGCTTCGATCGCATCGGCCGGGCTGTCGAGCTGTTCGAGGTCATCAGGCAGGACACGCTCGACCGCGCGCTCGTGCACGCCGAGCAGAGCCTGCGCGAGGGCGTCGGCCGCGCGCCGTATTATGCCATGGCGCTGGTCGTCTCCGACACGACGACGCCGGCCTCGGCCTTCGGTTCGGTGTTCGTGGAAGAGGTCGTCACCTTTTTGATGAACGAGGCGACCGCCGGCGACGGCCGAGTCCTCTACGGGCAGGGCGACTTCGATTTCGACCACGACCCCGCCCGCCTCATCCGCGTGCGCGAGGCATGTTCGGAAATGAGCCGCACCCTGCCCAAGCAAGCCTATGACGTGGTGGTACCGCTCGCGCAGCTCGATGGATTCGTCTCGGCGCTCGAAGCAAAGTTGGCCGCGCGGTTCCCGGCCTTCCGGCTCGGTCTGTTCGGGCACGCCGGCGTCGGCGCGCTGCACCTGCACGCGATCGCGCCGGACGCCGCGACGCTGGAGCCTGCGCGCGACGCGCTCGATGCGCTCGTCTTCGACCTGGTGCAGGATCACGGCGGCAGCCCCTGGGCCGAGCACGGCGTGGGCGCCAAATGGGGTCAGGAGTGGCAGCGGCGCACACCGCCGGCTGTCCAGGCCGAAATGTTGCGACTCAAGCGGCAGTGCGATCCGGACAACGTGATCGGCTCGCGGCTCTTCGGCTTCGATGTGCTGCTGGCCGCGCGCCCTGCCTGACCGCTACTTCCCAGCCATGCCCAACGCCGCCAGCACCGCCGCTCGCGATCCGTCTGCCTGCGCCGCATATAGCGCGAAGCTGTCGAGGATGGGCCGCTGCATGATCGCCTCGAGGTCTTGCTGCGTGTACGGACTGCCACCCGCGTGCCGCGCGCCCGCCTGGCGCAGGTTGGAGGCGAAGATGCCGGCGGCGCTGACGGGCAGGAAATCCTCGTAGCGAATCGGGCGAGCGCTCACGTATCCGCGGGCGATCAGCTCGCCCAGATCGACCGGCCGCCGGTCGCCGGCAACCGCCGCGCCCCGGTCGGTCACGGCATAGGTGAAGAAACCCAGCCCTTCGCGACGCAGAACCTCGACGTCATCCGGCAACGCGGCGTAGGCGGCGGCTTCATCGGCTCGCTGCGGCTCGCGTCCTTGGGCGCGGATCGCCTCGACCTTGGCCAGCGCCTCGTCGTAACGGCGCCGGCCCTCGGGCGTGAGGGCCAGACCGCGCTGCTCGATCTCGCCGAAGCGCGCCGTATGGGCGCCGGTATCGACGCCGTCGAAGGTCACCGGCTCGGTGAGCGCCTTGTACGAAGTCTGGCGCAAGAGGATCGGCGCGCGGCGGCGCGGCGGCCCCTCGATGTGGTCCTTCATCTCCGCGCTCAAATGCCGGTAGTCCGCCGCAAGGATCGCCTGCATTCGCGCCTGCAGCGCATCGATGTCCAGGGTGTTAGGCGTCAGATGGTTCAGATGCGGGTTGGGGAAGCAGCAGATATCGGCCGCGATGTTCAGTTTGCGGGCCATGAGTTCCTTGTAGAGCGCGTGGTCGGTCGCGGTGCCCCGCCATTTGAAGAGCCGGACGCCTTCAGCGAGGAACGCATCGGCCTGGACGCGGTCGAGCCCGCCTTGGGTCCGGGCGATTTGGATCAACTCGCGCAACGGCGGCGTGAAGATCTCGCGCCTGGCCAGCGTGGTGTGCAGACGGCGGCGCAGGTCGGGATCGTCGAAGAAACGCTCGTCGTCGGGCCGCAGCAGCGAGCAGAAGACGCGAAACGGCGAGACCTCGATGTCGGCGAGGTCCACGGGCCGAAACGCCGTCGAGATCACCGGCTGCGCCTTCGCCCCCGCCGCGCTCAGGTCGTAGAAGTTGACCGGTTGCATGCCCAGGACCGCGAAGAAGTCGGCCATGGTGCGCAGCTCATCGTCGCGGCCGAGCCGGATGGCGCCGTGGCGCTCCTCGCTGATATGGTCCACGTCCGCCTCGCGCAAGCCCAGCGTCGGGTGCGCCCGGATGACCTCGCGGTTGACCTCTTTTACCGCCTCGGTGAGCTGGCCGTAGAGCGGCACTTCCTGCGCGTAGAGAGCGGAGAGCCGATTGGAAAACTCGCGACGGAGAGTCGAAGCAGCGACGAACGCAGTGCTCATGGACCATCAACTCCTGGCGATTGGAAGCGGCGGTGCGAAGCGCTACCTGCTCGCTCCGCGGTACCGTTCGCCACCATTATCTCAAAGAGTGGGGATTGCGGCCAACGCGGTACGACCGCTGTCGAAATGGATGATCCGTTGCCGCCACTGTTCCCGCCGTTGGACGCTGTTGAAGCCGTAGTCCGCGGCGTCTGTGATCGACCACTGCTCGAGGCAGATCCGGATACCGTCGGTCGGCAGCACCGCGAGCGGATGGAGGTCGGCGTCGCATTGCAGGTGCACCACCCAGCGGTCGTGGCCGACGCGTACGATGAGTTTGGTCGCGCCTTCGGTGTCCCGCGAGACCATGACGCAATCGGCGCAAATTCTGACAACCCCGAGCCGCGCCAAAACGTCGGCTGCCAGACTCGGGAGGATGATCCGGCAGCGCGATCCGTCGCCGACTTCGAGATTGCCGCCGTTGTGCGGGTCGACGGCCGCGCCCCGGCAATGGTCGCGGTCAAGGATAAAGACGGCGCCACTGCCGTAGGCCGTGTTGTTGTTCGCACCTGCGCAGATCAGCTCCTGGCGCCCGTCGCCATCGATATCGGCCGCCACCATGTCGTAGACATGCCCTCGATTGAAGTACTCCCCGCGCACCTCGCCTGCCCGGTCGAGGATCATCACGCTGGCGGGATACTGTCGAATGTGGAGAAACGACACGGCGATCTCCAGCGTGCTGTCTCCGTCGAGATCGATGGACCGCCAGAACATGGGACCAAATACGCCGAGACCGTTCAGGATATCGCTGCCGAACGCCTGCGCGGCGAGATTGGCGTCGGGCGATCGCTCCCACAATGTCGCGCCGGTCTTGCGATCCAGGAGCATGACCCGACCGCCGTCCGGCGCATCGAAATCGAGGCCGACGAGCACCGTACCGTCGCTCCAAGGAGACGGTTCGGCAAACGCCACAGTCGATTGGAAGCGGCGCGCCCACAACAGCTCGCCGCTTGTCGCAACGCGCGCCTGAACCGTACTGCCGGTGCTCTCGACGCGAGGGATCGCGACGGGCCGACGGGAGTGAACAATCACCATCGATACAGCGACGAGCAACGCCACACCAGCCGCCAGCGCCAACGCACGGCTGCACCGGCGACGTGAACAGGCAGAGGGTCGATGCACCGTCGAGACCGAAATGGTTTCCGGTTCCGCGTCGCGGCTGTCCGACGGCGGTTCCGCGGCGATGGAATCTACCGGTTCGTCGTTACGTTCGGCCTCCGGCTGCAGCAGATCCTCCAGCCGGACTCGAAGCGCCTCGGCCAACAGTAAAAGCGTCTTCTCCAGGTATTGATCGCGGGAACGCGATTCGATCTGGTAGACGACCTTGGCGCTCAAGCCTGCCCGCGCGGCGAGATCGGCTCGGCTCCAACCGCGTTCCCGGCGCAGCGCGGCCACCCTCGCGGGCAACGGGGTGCCTGCCAAGTCGATGCTGCGCTTCGGGTACACACCCATCCTCCCCTGCGTGCGTTGCGGGACGCCCGACGCCGTGTGGCTGCCGGCGGAACGGCGACCTGAGACGGTCAGTGTTGATGATAACCGACACCGCGCTCCGCTACAATAACGCACGCGGAACCAGCGAGAGCGTGGCCTTGCAGGTCGGGCGCAAGCTCGACCCCGACCACGCCTCGGCGACGGCGCTCGGTTTCTTCCGACATCGGGTTATTATTTGGATCATTAATTGAATTTACAACATAAGCGGCTTATGATGTATCCATGGCCACTCAACTCCGCCGGTACCTCGCCGAGATCGGCCGCCGCGGCGGGCGTAAAAGCCGGCGCAAGCTCGACCCCGAGCAGGCGCGCATGATGGTGCGCGTACGCGAGGCCCGGCGCGCTTATCGCACCTACCACGCCCGGTGCTTCTGGTCCTCGCCGCCGAACCTCGCGATCGGGGCAGTCGACGTGCCATGGGTCGCCGAACAGCTCATGCGCCACGGCGGACGCGATGCTTGGGAGAAAGGAGCGCGACTATGCCGTTGACCGATTTCCAGGCGGCACTCGGGCGCCTGCTGGCTGCGAATCGCAGCGAGGACAGTTACCTCGCCGGCGCAGCGGCCATGCTTGCCGCGCCGAATACCCACCGCTTCAGCCACGATCTAGACTACTTCCACGACAGCGCCGAGCGCGTCGCCTCGGCCTTCGCCGCCGACCATCGTCTACTCGTGGAGAGTGGCTATATCGTCGAGACGGAGATCAGCCAGCCAGGTTATATCCGCGTCATCGCTCGCCGCCAAGACGGCCAGACGAAGATCGAGTGGGCGCAGGACTCCACTTGGCGATTCATGCCGGTCATACGCAGCGAGGAGTTCGGCTATCAACTCCACCCGATCGACCTGGCAACGAACAAAGTCCTGGCTCTGGCCGGACGCGACGAGGCGCGGGATCTGCTCGACACGGTTCACCTGCACGAAAAGGTGCTGCCGCTTGGCGCGCTGGTATGGGCGTCGGTCGGCAAGGACCCCGGCTACGCGCCGCTTTCGCTTCTAGAAATGTTGCGGCGGCGAGGCAAGGTGCAGCCGGCCGACCTCGCACGCCTCGACCTCGCCGTACCGGTCGACCTGACGCAGTTGAAAACCACTTGGAACAGCGCCCTGGATAGCGCCGAGACCTTCGTGCGCAGCCGTCCGCCGCAAGAGGCAGGTTGTCTCTATTACTCGCTGACGCTTCGACGGTTCGTCAGTCCGGATCCGCACGACCCGGATGGCGTCGCGACGCATTTCGGGCGGCCGGGCGGCGTATTGCCCAGATTGCTCGCGGAATGACCCGCAGGATCGCGTTTCAGGCGCTGACCGGCACCCCCGCGGCGAATTGCGTGACGAACGCCTCGTAGTCCTCGGCGCCGCGCGACGACGGCGCGTGCTCGAAGATGGTCTGACGCCAGCCGAAGGCCGCAGCGAGATCGACGTTGATGCGGATCGGCCGGCAGACCAGCTCGGCGAAATTCTCCCGCAACTGCTGGAGCGCGTCGGTCGACTGATGGGCGCGCAGGTCGAGGAATGTGGGCAGCACGTAGCGCAGACGGAGGTCGCAGTTGTGCTTGCCGACGCGCTCGACGTGCCGCACGAAATCGAAAACTCCCGCGAGCGCCGCGGGTGTCAGGGCGACCGGCGCGATCACGTCATTGGCACAGCCGAGCACGTTCACGGCGATCGCGTCCACGCCCGGCGACGCGTCGATGATCACGTGATCGTAGCGGTCGGCGACCGGCGCCAGGGCCTCGGCGAGCGCCAAGTGCCCCGCCGTCTCGCGCCGCGCGATCGCGAGGGCGGCGCGCGTCAGGTGATGGTCGCTCGCCAGAAGGTCGAGCTGGTCGCGCGCCCGCGTCACGGCGTCCAGAATATTCGCCTCGCCCAGCAGGACCTCGGTCAGGGTGACCTCGGCCGCGACCCCCAGCGCCTTCGCGCACTGCCCCTGGGTGTCCGCATCCACGAGCAGGACGCGCTGCCCGCGGCGGGCCAACCCATGCGAGAGGTTGACGGCGGTCGTCGTCTTGCCCACGCCGCCCTTGGTCATGGCTACGGCTGTAATGCGCATGGTGAGGTCGTCTCCGGAGGTTGGCGTTACCAGCCTGCCGGCGCGTGTGCCGGATCGGGAACACTCCAGGAATGTTCGTGCCAGAAATGACCGACTCCGGTAATTCTTTGTCAGTTAAGGAAATGTGGAGGCTGAACGCGGTTGGACCCCGCCGAAAACCGTTGCACTTAGCCCGGGCGCCGGGTGCGGCAGGCGGCTCGATATACCAGCGCGGGGCACATCGCCAAACAACCGGTGGGCCGCCGATCGCCTCACACGACCAGCGCCCGCGCCTCTGCCAGCACCGCGTCGGTATCCACGTCGGCGCCCACGGTTGCGGCCAGATCCCGCAGCAGCTCCCAGTTGGCCGGCCGGCCGCGCGACGATGCGCGCAACTCGCAGACGCGCCCGTCGGTCGCGACGATGGTGCCGCTGTCGTCGAGGTAGTGCGTGCGCGGCAGCAGGAGGTCGGCCTGCACCTTGGCGGCACGCACCACGCTCTGCGCGGCGAAGAAAGCCCGGGGCCGGGGCAGGGTCGCGTGCTGGTCGGCGGACAGATCGCCGAGCAGCAAGGTCGGCGTGCCGTTGGCCAGCGCGCCGGGGTCGACCGGCGCGAGGCCCAGGGCGTCCAGACCGGCCGCGTTGGCGCCGCGCCGCAGCGCGAGCACCTTGCAGCCAGTCTCGCGGACGAGGTCGGATCGGTCGCCCGCACGCGGTCCGACCACGAGGACCGCGCCCGGAGTCTTCAGGATCTCTCGCATCGCCGCGCGGTCGCCGTCTGCGATCTCGCGCGACGTGCCCGCGCGGTGATCGACGCAACCCACGTAGCCCACGCGCGCGCCAGCGAGGATCGCCTTGCGCAGCAGCACGCCAGCCACGGGGAAGTCCACGCCTAAATCGGCGCCGATCACCAGGATTGCCGCCTGCGCCGGGAGTTCACTCAGGGCGAGCGCAGGACGCGCGTTGCCTCCAGCCGCCGCCAGCGTCGCGTTCTGGGCCGCGTGCGCCCCGCCATCAGGCGCGAGCCAGACCGCCTCCCCGCCCAACTTCGCCGCGATCGCGCGGGCGAAGAGCGCCTCCTCGTTCGTGCAGTCTGGGCCCAGCACGATGCGCCCGCCGGCGAGTCTGCCCGCAAGCTCCCGCACGGTCTTCGTGCGATCGACCACCAGCGCCTCGGCATTGGCGTCGCTCCACTCGAAACGGCCCTTGCGGCACATGTGCACGCCGTTCCAGCCGTCCTCGCGCGGGGTGACGCGGATCATGGTCTCGTGCAGCGCGTGCACGCCGATGTCGCAGGCGAGCGAGCAGGCGGTGCAGACCGAGGACACGGGTTCCGTAGGGTACGGCCCCGGCTTGACGAGCGGGGTGCGCTCGGTGAGCGCGCCCACCGGGCAGACCGCCACGCAGTCGCCGCAGGCCTCGCAGGCGGTCTCGATCAGCGGCTGGTCGAGCACCGGGCCCACCGAGGACTCGAAGCCGCGCGAGGTAAAGCCGAAGATCGCCAGGGCGCGGCCGTGCTCGCAGACCTCGACGCACTTGCCGCACTTGACGCACTTGTTGGGGTCGCGGCGCACATCGGGATGGCTCTCGTCGACCGGGTAGTCGTGCGTCGCGCCGGCGTAACGCCGCGGATCGATCTGGTAGTCGTCCATGTACTTCTTGAGCTTGCACTCGAAGACGTCCTGGCAGCCGCAGCTCAGACAACGGCTGGCCTCGGCCACGGCCAGCTCCTCGCCGAGGCCGGGGTCGACTTCGACATCGCTCTTGATTCGCACGGCGGGCTCGAGCAGGACCGGTTCGCGACGCGGGTTCTTCTCGTAATGGGCAAAGAGCGAGTCGGGAACGTCGCGGCGCGTCGACACGATGTCCTGCTGTTCCACATACTCTTCGCCGCGCAGAAACAGGTCGATGCTCTCGGCGGCCTTGCGGCCCATGTAGACCGCATCGACCACGAGTTGCGGGCCGGTCACGAGGTCACCGGCGGCGAACACCTTGGCGCGATTAGTGCGGAACGTGGGCTTGTGCACGTTGACCGTGCTCCACTTGCTCTGCGCGATCTCGTCCGCGGGGATCACGCCCGGTTCGATGTCCTGGCCGATCGCCTTGATGATCGCGTCGGTTTCGACCAGGAACTCGCTGCCCTCGATGGGCACGGGGCTGCGGCGGCCGGAGCTGTCCGGTTCGCCGAGTTGGCAGCGCAGGCATTCCATGCCGACCAGCCGATCGCCGTCGAAGCGCAGGCCGATCGGCGCCACCAGAAACTCGTACTTCACGCCTTCCTCTTCGGCGTCGTGGATCTCGCAGGCCTCGGCCGGCATTTCATTGCGGGTACGGCGGTAGACCAGGGTCACGTCACAGCCCTGACGCACGGCGGTTCGCGCCGCGTCGATCGCCGTATTACCGCCGCCGACCACCGCGACGTTGCGCCCCAGATCCACCTGGCGGCCCAGGGCTACCTCGCGCAAGTAGTCGATGCCCCCGAAAACCCGCGGATGGTCCTCGCCGGCGACTCGCAAGCCCTTGGCCTTCCAGGCGCCGACCGCCAGCACCACGGCGTCGTATTCCTTCTCGAGCTGCGCCACGGTGAAGTCGCGTCCGAGCGCCTGGTTGCACCGTGCCTCGATGTGCCCCATGCCGACGATCTGGGCGATCTCCCAGTCCAGGACTTTCTTGGGCAGGCGATACTCGGGAATGCCGTAGCGCAGCATGCCGCCGAGGGCAGGCATCTGATCGTAGATCACCGAGCCGTGGCCCTTGACGCGTAGATAGTACGCCGCCGTCAAGCCGGCGGGGCCTCCGCCCACGATGGCGACGCGCTTGCCGCTGAACGGCTCGAGCTGCGGCAGCACGACGCCGTGCTCCATCTCCCAGTCGGCGATCCAGCGCTTCAGGTTGCGGATCGAAATCGGCGCTTCGACCCGGGCGCGGCGGCAATCCTCCTCGCAGGGGTGCGGGCAGATGCGGCCGAGCGTGCCCGGCAGCGGGATCTTGCGGCGCAAGATCTCCAAGGACGTCGCGTAGTCTCTATTGGCGATCGCCCCGACATAGCCCTGCACGTCGGCGTGCGCCGGGCAGGCCTTGTGGCAGGGCGGCTTGCAGTCGGCGTTGTGGTCCGAGAGCAGAAGCTCCAGGCCGGCCCGGCGGGCCGAGCGCACCTTGGCTCCGTCCACGTCGATGACCATGCCCTCGCGCACCGCCGTGCCGCACGCGGGCACCATGCGGCCCATGCCTTCGATCTGCGCCAGGCAGATGAAGCACGAGGTGAACGGGCGCTCGTGCTCCTTGTCGCGGCAGAGCGTGGGAACTTCGCAGCCAGCCTGCGCGGCGGTGTCCAGGATGGTGGTGCCCACCGGCACCGAGAGTGGACGGCCGTTGATCGTGATCTGGACGCTCATGGCATCACCTCGTGTAGACGGCGTCGGTGGGGCAGACTTCGCGGCACGAGCCGCACTTGATGCAGTCGTCGAGCGTGATCGTGTGGGGCTCGCCCTTCTGTCCCCGGATGCAATCGACGGGACAGGCCTTCACGCAGGCGGTGCAGCCGGTGCAGAGGTCGGCGTTGATGTGGAAGGTGATCAGATTCTTGCAGACTCCGGCGGGGCACTGCTTGTGCTTGATGTGGGCCTCGTACTCCTCGCGGAAATACTTCAGCGTGGTGAGCACGGGGTTGGGCGCGGTCTGGCCGAGGCCGCAGAGACTCGCGCTCTTGATCAAGCCGGCCAATTCGGTGAGCGCTTCGAGATCGCCCTCGCGCCCCTCGCCCGCGCAGATGCGATTCAGAATCTCGAGCATGCGCAGCGTCCCGAGGCGGCAGAAGGTACACTTGCCGCAGCTTTCCTTCTGCGTGAAGCTGAGGAAGAAGCGCGAGACTTCGACCATGCAGGTGCGCTCGTCCATGACGACCATGCCGCCCGAGCCCATGATCGCGCCGGTGGCGGTGATCGACTCGTAGTCGACCGGGGTGTCGAGCAGCGTCGCGGGCAGGCAGCCGCCCGACGGCCCGCCCATCTGCACCGCCTTGAAGGCCCTCTTCTTGGGGATGCCGCCGCCGATGTCGAAGATCACCTCGCGCAGCGGGATACCCATGGGCACTTCCACGAGGCCCCCGCGCTCGATTTTGCCGGCCAGCGAGAACACCTTGGTCCCGGTCGATTTGCCGGTGCCGAACGCCTTGTAGGCGTCGGCGCCGTGGCGCACGATCCAGGGCACGTTGGCGTAGGTTTCGACGTTGTTGTTGTTGGTGGGTTTGCCCCAGAGACCGGCCTCGGCCGGGAACGGCGGCCGGATGCGCGGCATGCCGCGTTCGCCCTCGATGCTGGCGCACAGCGCTGTCTCCTCGCCGCAGACGAAGGCGCCGGCACCCTCCTTGATCTTGATGTCGAAGCAGAAAGCGGAGCCCAGAATGTCGCGGCCGAGGAAGCGGCGCTCGCTCGCCTGGTCGATAGCGATACGCAGTCGCCTGATCGCCAGCGGATACTCGGCCCGCACGTAGATGTAGCCTTCGCGGGCGCCGATCACGTAGGCGGCGATCATCATGCCCTCGAGCACCGCGTGCGGATCGCCCTCGAGCAGATTGCGATCCATGAACGCGCCGGGATCGCCCTCGTCGGCGTTGCAGATCAGGTACTTCACGTCGCCGCGGCTCTTCTTGCACAAGCTCCACTTCTGGCCAGTCGGGAAGCCGGCTCCCCCGCGTCCGCGCAGACCCGAATCGATGATGGTCTGCAGAATCGTGTCGGGCGAAGATTCGAGCAACGCGTGCCGGAGCGCCGCATAGCCGTCGCGAGCGATGTAATCATCGATATTCTCGGGATCGATATAGCCCGAGTTCGCCAGCGCGATGCGCTGCTGCTGGCGGAAGACATATTGCTTCGGTTCGCGGCCGCCGGCGCTCAACTCGTGGAACAGGAAACCTTCGACCGGCTTGCCGCCCAGGACGTGTTCGTTGAAAATCCGCTCGGCTTTGCGCTCGTTGACTTTGCGGTAGACCCAGCGTCCGGCCTGGTCGTGGACCTCGACGATGGGCTCGTCGTAGCAGATACCCAGGCATCCGGTCTGCTTGATCGTGATTCTGGCGCCGTTCTCGGCCGCCTTCGCCTCCAGCAGCTTGCGCACGTCCTTGGCCCCGGCGGCGATGCCGCAAGAGGCGTAGCCCACCATGATCGTGGTCGTATCCATCGCCTACGCCTCCTTGGCGCGGTAACCGTCGAGAATCTCGCGGGATTTCTCGAAGGACAGGCTGCCGTAAGTCGTCTCGCCGACCATCATCACCGGCGCCAACGAGCAGCAGCCCAGGCAGGCCACCTCTTGCACCGTGAAGACCTTGTCCGTGGTGGTGTCGGTGTCCTTGAGGTCGAGGTGGTCGCGGATCGCGGTCAGGATGGTGACCGAGCCGCGCACGTGGCACGCGGTGCCGTCGCAGACCTTGATCAGGTGTTTGCCCACCGGCGTCGTACGGAACTGCGCGTAGAACGTGGCCACCCCGTAGGCCTTGCTCGCGGGTATCCCCAACTCCTGCTCGATGAGCGCGAACGACTCCGGCGGCAGGTAGCCCAGGTTCGTCTGGATCGCCTGCAGGACGGGAATCGTGGCGCCGTCGTTCCCTTTGAACGGGCGAATCAGGTCGAGGAGCCGGTCGGCGGTCACTTCCATGGGCATCTACCCCGTGTCGATGAATGGCTGGGCGACCCGCGAGCGATAGAAAACGGGATTCGCCCGATATGGTGTCAGAAAATATAGTCAGCAGCCCCACAAATCCCAAAAGCCACTTGTGCCTTGACGACCGATTCTCACCTTTCTGTAACGATATGACAAACAATATACTTAACTATTTCGGTTTATATTTGTGCTCCACGCCCGTCCTCGTCGCCGCTGCGCGACTTGCGGCGGCTCCGACAGCGCCAGACACAATCCTCGTGGCACAACCGCGCCATTGCATCTTGACAAAACTGCCGCCGATACCGAGACTACCGGCGCATCCTGCCGGAGGGGCAGGCAACACCAAACAGACGGGATTACATGCAGATCTGCGGATCAAGCCAGCTTGGCACCGACAAACGGGTCGGAATGCTGGTTCGTTATCAGGGAGCGGCTTAGCCATGACCAGACCACTGCGTCCTCTCGGCGACGAAAGCGACCGAGACAAGCCTCGCAACAAGCGGCGCTACGACGGGAAGGACAAACGGCCTGAACCTGACCGTGAGCCAGCGCGCAGCTCCTCGCGCTCGCGCACCAAGGACTCCGAAGACTGGGACGAAGACTGGGACGGCAAGGAGTTGACTGATCTCGACGACGACGACCTCGATCTGGACGACGACGACCTCGATCTGGACGACGTCGAAGAAGACGAGGACGACTGGGACGACGATCCTGGGTTCGACGACGACGACGATCGATGACCCACCCCATCAACGAGCAACCTGGCGCTTTCGGGCGATTGCCGGAAGTGCCGGTGTATCGTTCTGCGCGTTTCGCCATCCTGCCTTTGCCATATGACGGCACCGCGACCTGGCAACGAGGCGCCGCGCGAGGTCCCCAGGCCATCCTCGACGCGTCCGCGGCACTGGAGACCTATGACATCGAGACCGGCCTCGAGCCGTGGCGGGCCGGTCTGATCACCATGGCGCCGGTCGAACCCGAGCCGACGCCGGAAGCCACGATCCAGCGCATCCGCGAGGTCACGACTGGGATTTTAAGCGACGGCAAGGCGGTCGTCGGACTGGGCGGAGAGCATTCCGTCTCTATCGGCCTCATCCAGGCCTACGCCGCTCATTACCCGGGTCTGACCGTGCTGCAGATCGATGCCCACACCGATACGCGCGACGTGTATGACGGTTCGGCCAACAACCACGCCTGCGTCATGGCCCGTGTAGCGGAACTCTGCGACTACGTGCAGGTCGGGATCCGTAGCATGGATGCGGCTGAAACAGCGAGCCTGCGGCCCAACCGCACGTTCTTTGCCCACGATCACGACGAGGCCGCCGTATTGGCCGCGATCGAGCGAGAATTGCGCGACCCCCTCTACATCACCATCGATCTGGACGCGCTCGACCCCAGCGAGATGCCCGCGACCGGCACGCCGGAACCCGGGGGGTTGCGTTACCGCCAGGTGACGAACCTTCTGCGTGGAGTTTGCCGGCGGCGGCGGGTCGTCGGTTTCGACGTGGTCGAACTGATGCCGATCGACGGTCTACGCGCCCCGGACTACTTGGCGGCCCGCCTTGTCTACCAGCTGTTGGCCTATATGATGGAAAACGTCTGACTCTATCCTCCGGCCGACTCACCCTCGTTGCCCGCGGTCAATCAAGCCGTACAGTCGATCGACTCATTCTCTCCTCAATGGTATGCTGGTTTGGCCGCGGTCGTTGATCGCACGGGTGTCATGACCGGACCGCGAGAAGGAGGTCGACCTGACGTGATCAACCAGATCCGAAACCTGACCCCGCACTATGCCACGCTGATCTTGGCGTTGCTCGCGATCGGTTTCGCCGGCACAGCGCTGGCCCAATACCCCATCGGAATTTTGGATACGACCTACTACGACCCTGATCGCGACAACCGCGCCGTGCCGGTCGATTTGTATTACCCGGCCGAATACCCCGGCCAGGGCCAGTTGCCTGCCGACCCGCCCCCGGGTGGATTTCCGGCCATCGCCTGCGGCCATGGCTATCTGCTGAGCGCCGGCCTGTACGCATGGGTGGCCAACGACCTGGCAGCCAGCGGATTTGTGGTCGCCGTCGCGCGCACCGGCGGTGAGCTGTTACCGAGCCACCCCACATTCGCGCTCGACTTGGCTTTCCTGACGCGAGCACTGCAGGCCGCGGGCGATGACCCGGAGTCGCCTTTCTTCGGCCGTATGCGAAACCGTTCAGCGGTGATCGGTCATAGCATGGGCGGCGGCTGCAGTTTCTTGGCGGCGGCGGGCGACCCGCTGATCACAGCCGTGGCTGGATTCGCGCCGGCCGAGACCAACCCGTCCGCGATCGCGGCCTGCGACCAGATCTCGCGACCTGTCCTGATCTTTGCCGGCACCAACGACTGTGTTACGCCGCCGCCATCTCATCAGATCCCCATGTATGAGGCTCTGGCCGGCGGCTGGCGCACGCTCTTGACGATCACCGGAGCCAGCCACTGCCAGTGGGCCGCTCCCAGCACGATCTGCAGCCTCGGCGAACCCTGCAGCGCCGATATCTCCCGCGCGCAGCAGCAGACGATGACGCTGGATTTCCTACGCCTCTGGCTCACGGCTGCCTTGTTCGACGACGCAGCATCGGCGCAGTCGTTCCAGCAACTCCTGGCAAGCACACCGGGCGTGGCCTATCAACAGGCCGGCCTGGAAACCGCTGCGCCGCCGGCCGGCGGGCGACCGCAAGGGCTCGTATTGCGGCCGGGCAGCGCGAATCCCTTCCACGGGCGCCTGAGCCTGAGTCTGGAAACGGCCCGTTCGGGTCCGATCGTCGTCGAGATCTTCGACACGGCGGGACGTCGCGTGCGGAGCCTGCGGACCGAAGCGCTGGCGGACCGCGCGGCGAGTCTGAGCTGGGATGGCAGGGATCAGTACGGGCGCAAGGCGCCGGCGGGCATCTACCTGGTCCGCGCTCGAGA
>JAQULN010000011.1 GCA_028718575.1 Candidatus Krumholzibacteriia bacterium
CCCTCGACGCCGAGCGCGAGGAACTGCTCGCGGCTGCGACCAATGTCACCCGCGGCGCCGGCCGCATCTTCTCCGCGCTCGCGGACGCCGACCTGCGTTTTCCGATCGTCCGCGATCAAACCGGCAACGAGGTCGAACTGACGCACGCGCGCTACAGCAAGCTCCTGCGCTCGCGCGACCGCGACGTCCGCCGCCGCGCGTTCGCCGCCTATCTGGATACCTACGGTACGGTCGCCAACACCTTGGCCGCGACCATGGACGCCAACGTCAAGAACCATGTTTTCCGGGCCGAGAGCCGCCGGTACCCGAGCTGCCGGCAGGCTTCATTGTATCCCGACGCGGTACCGATTGCGGTGTACGACAACCTGATCGCCGAGGTCCGCGCCAACTTGGGCTTGATTCACCGCTACACCGACCTGCGGCGCCGCGTCCTGGGTCTGAGCGAGCTTTGCGAGTACGACCTCTCCGTGCCGCTCTTCCGCGAGGCGGAGTTCAAGTTCAGCTACGACGAGGCATGCGAACTTCTGCTGACCGCGCTCGCGCCGCTGGGCCCGGAATACTTGGACATCCTGCGGACGGCCTACCGCGAGGGCTGGATCGACGTGCACGAGAGCCTCGGCAAGCGCAGCGGCGCTTACTCGAGCGGCGTCTACGACACACAGCCGTACATCCTGCTCAACTGGTCGGACCAGCTTTCGGACACCTTCACGCTCGCGCACGAGCTGGGACACAGCGCCCACACGTACCTGGCGACCCGCCACCAACCGTTCGTTTACGGCGACTACCCCATTTTCACCGCCGAGGTCGCGAGCACCTGCAATGAACTGCTCTTGCTGGACCACCTGCTGGCGGACGCCGGCCGGCGCGACCGCCGCCTCTACCTGCTCGACCACCACCTCAGCCAGATCATCGGCACGGTCGTGCGGCAGACCATGTTCGCGGAGTTCGAGCTGCGCATCCACGAGCTGGGCGAGCAGCGGGAGACGTTGACCGTCGACAGCCTGGGCGATCGATACCACGAGCTGCTGGCCGAGTACTGGGGGCCGCTCGTCACGCTCGATGCCGAGCGAAGCCGCCGCACTTGGAGCCGCATTCCGCATTTCTATTACAACTTCTACGTCTACCAGTATGCCACGGCTTACTCAGCGGCGGCGGCCTTCAGTCGGGCCGTGTTGACCGGCGATCCGTCCGCGCGGCAACGCTACCTCGACATCCTGCGCTCCGGTTGCAGCCGCTACCCTGTCGATACGCTCGCCCTCGGCGGCGTCGACATGATGACACGCGAGCCGTTTCGCGATGTCTTCCACCTGTTCGCAGCCCGTCTGGACGAAATCGAACGCCTGCTGGATGCGGGCCATGCGGGCTGAGCACACGGCGCCAGGGGTTTTTCGCGACCTGGCGCCAACCGGCGCTCAGGTTCGCCGGGAACCGGCCGATCATTTAGCTGCTTCGGTCCGGTAGCGGCCGCGATGGCCCGGACCGGTTCTGGCTTCGCCCACCCCGGCCGCCCGACGGGCACGGGATGTGCCAGGAACCAGCCTGCGGTATTGGATCTTGCCTGCGGGGCGAACGACGATCGGCAAGCATCTCGAGGGAGTATCGCCCATGACGACCGAGACGACGACATCACTCGCAGCGCCTGGTTGGCGAGCCGTCAACCTCGATGTGCTCAAGCGTATCGAGGCGCTGCCGAGCCTTTCGACCGTGGTCAACGAATTCCTGGAACTGACGCGCCGGGAGTTTTTCACGGCGAAAGATTTCGAAGCGGTGATCAGCAAGGACCAGGCGTTGGTTGCCCGGCTGCTGCGGGTGGCCAACAGCGCGTTGTTCGGCAACTCGCGCCGCATCCACTCCATCCCCGAGGCCGTCGTGCTCGTCGGGCTGGAGAATCTCAAAAAAATAGTGTTCTCGGTCAGCACCGAGGGGCTCACGCGCCTGCGCTTGCGAAACTACAATTACGAACCGAGCCGAGGCTACTGGATGCATTCGACCGCCGTCGGCCTGGCCGCGCGGGCGCTCGTCGAGATGCTGCCGCAGAAAATGCTCCATGGCGAAGAGGCGTTCGTCGCCGGCCTGTTGCATGACGTCGGCAAACTGATCGTCGACGATTTTCTCGACCCCACGGCGGGCAAACGGCCGATCACGCTGGCCGAGGAGGCCGAGGCGGCCGGTATGAACCACGCCGAACTCGCCGAATTCATCCTGCAGCAATGGCGGTTGCCCGAGACCATCGTCCTGGCGATCCGCGATCACCACGGCGGCGACGAGTCGGCGGCCATGAGCGACGGCGCGAAGATCCTGCAACTGGCGCAGATCATCACCGGCACCTGGTCGATCGGTCGTGGCGAGCCGGTCGATCTGAGCGCCGATTTCGATCCCACGCCGCACGCCGACCGCTTCGCAACCCTCGGCTTACCGCTGGGCAAGACCCCCCAGTTGATCTGGGATATTCGACAGAGCTTGACGGGGCTGGAAAAACTGTACCCGGAAGACTGAGCTTCGAAGCTTCTTGGAGCTCTTGCGGCCGTTTTGGCGCCCGATCGTAGGATTTTGGGCCGGAATTTGATGCAAGGGCATCCCGTAGGCGGGAGAGTGCGTTTGCCGGTTGTGTTTGCGATAACAAAATTTGTTTGTGCAGGCACACAATTTCGTATAGATTCGATGGGCGAAACGGTCGCCGTCTCCGGCGATAGCGGCCGGTGCGAAAGGACGATGATGAAGGCGAGCCAACAGCTCAGCGCCAGTCTCGAAGACTATCTCGAGGCGATCTTCCACATCGTTCAGAGCAAACAGGCCGCGCGCGCCAAGGACATCGTCGAGCGTCTCGGTGTGCATAATTCTTCCGTGACCCAGGCTTTGCGCACGCTGTCCGAACGCGGACTCGTCAACTACGCGCCCTACGATCTGGTGACGCTGACCGACGAGGGGCGGCAAGCCGCGCTCGACGTGGTCGAGCGCCACCAGGCGCTGCGTTCGTTTCTGATCGATGTCTTGGGATTGGACGCGCAACGCGCCGAGGAAGACGCCTGCCGCCTCGAGCACGGCATCAGCGAGGAAGTGATCGAGCGATTGCGTCTTTTGATGGCGTACCGGCGCCGCCACCCTGGCGAAGTGAGTTGTTGGAACGATTCGCTGGGCGACTTCGTGGCTGGTAAGGAGTCTTGAGATGCCGCTGGCGCTGATCCGCGAGGGGACCAAGGCGATCCTGCGCTCCATCCAGGGCGGGCGGGGGTTGCGCGGGCGTCTGGCCGCCATGGGTCTGGTGCCCGGCGCGGAGATCACGGTCCTGCGCAATGGCGGCGGGGGGCCTTTCGTGGTGGCGGTCAAGGACAACCGGATCTGCATCGGACGGGGTATGGCCATGAAGATCGAGGTCGAATAACCACCGGTCTTTTTTTTGACCCGTCTTTTTGTAATCACAAACATTTCACCGGCAGGTGACAGGCGACGTGCAGCGATTCACCGTGGCTCTAGCCGGTAACCCCAACTCCGGCAAAACAACGATCTTCAACCGTTTGACGGGCGCGCGCCAGCGGGTCGGCAATTACCCGGGCGTGACCGTCGAGTGGAAGGAAGGGGCGCTCAAGACCGACCAGACCCATTTGCGGTTCATCGACCTGCCGGGCACCTACAGTCTGACCGCCTACAGCGAAGAGGAACTCGTCGCGCGTAATTATCTCCTGGAGAACGGCCCCGATCTCGTGATCGACGTGGTCGACGCCAGCAATCTCGAGCGCAACCTCTATCTGACGACCGAGCTGCTGGAACTCGGCCTGTCCCTGGTCGTGGCGTTGAATATGAGCGACCTCGCCGCGTCGCGGGGGCTCGAGATCGACGCCGCCGCACTGTCGCGGCGTTTGGGGGTGCCGGTGGTTCCCATGGTGGGGCGCACCGGCCGGGGGATCGACACCATGCTGGAGGCCGTCCTGGCGACCGTCCACCGCCGGCGGGCGCCCGGGCAGACCCGGGTCGATTTCGGTGAGGTTGTCGAGCAGCGCATCCGGCGCCTGGTGGATGCGATGACGCAGATGGACGGCGACGCGCCGCCGGCCGCGCAACGACGCTGGCACGCGGTCAAACTGCTCGAGCGCGACCAGGCGGTACTCGCGACGCCGGCCGGCCGGGTGCTGGCGGCGTTGGCCGAAACGTCCGCGAGCGAGCTGGATCAGCAAGGATACGACACCAGCGACATCACCGTCAGCCGCCAGCGCTACGCGTACATCGAGCGGTTGTGCCGGGGCATCGTCAAGGCGCAACGGCCGTCCGATCTGGACCGGGCGTACCGCCTGGATCGGGCCGCCATGCATCCTGTCTGGGGCGTGCCCATCTTCCTGGGTCTGATGTTCCTGGTCTTCAACCTGACCTTCCGGCTCGGCGAGCCGTTCATGAATCTGCTGGAGACCGGAATCGGCAATCTCGGCGTCGCGCTGGGTTCGCTGTGGCCGGAAGACTCGACGAGCCCATTGCGGTCGTTGCTGGTCGATGGGGTGATTGGCGGCGTCGGCGGGGTGCTGGTCTTTCTGCCGAACATCGTGCTGTTGTTCCTGGCGATCGCCCTGCTCGAGGGCAGCGGTTACATGGCGCGAGCGGCCTTCGTCATGGATCGTTTCATGAGCCGCGTGGGTCTGCACGGCAAGAGCTTCATCCCGCTCTTGATCGGTTTCGGTTGCACGGTGCCGGCCATCATGGCGACCCGCACGCTGGAGACCCGCCGCGATCGACTGATCACGATGCTGGTGTTGCCGCTGATGAGTTGCGGCGCCCGCTTGCCGATCTACGCGCTGATGATCCCGGCGTTCTTCGCCCCGCGCTGGCAGGGGCCGGTGCTGTGGTGTCTGTACGTGACCGGGATCCTGCTGGCGCTGGCCGGCGCGCGCCTGTTGCGCCGGGCCCTGTTCCGGGGCGAGAACACGCCGTTTCTGATGGAACTGCCGCCGTACCGCATGCCGACGATCGGCAGCCTGGCGGTGCAGATGTGGATTCGCAGTTGGCTCTACGTGAAAAAAGCCGGCACGGTGATCCTGGGTGTTTCGATCATTCTCTGGGCCTTGACCAGCTACCCGCAACCGCCGGCGGACTGGTCGTCGCCTGTGGCCGACCCTGACGATCGAGCGGCGGCCGCCATGGCGTATTCCGCCGCAGGCCGCGCGGGGCACTTGCTGGAGCCCATCCTGCGGCCGATGGGCTTCGACTGGCGCATCGGCACGGCGTTGATCGGCGCCTTCGCCGCCAAGGAAGTCTTCGTCGCCCAGATGGGCATTGTCTTTGCGGTCGGCGGAGACGAAGACAACAACGAGGCCCTGCGTTTGCAGTTGCGCCAACACTACGGCCCCCTGGTCGGTTTCTGCGTGATGTTGTTCTGCTTGATCGCGACCCCTTGCATGGCTACGGTCGCGGTCACACGCCAGGAGAGCGGCAGTTGGCGCTGGGCCTTGGTCCAGTTCTGGGGGCTGACCGTATTGGCCTGGATCCTGACGACTGTGGTGTATCAAGGTGGCCGCCTGCTGGGGCTGGGGGTGTCATGAACGGCGAACTGATCGTCACCCTGTTGATCCTGAGCGTGGCGGTGACCTGGGCCGGCCGCAAGGTATGGCGGCTGGCGCGGCGCGGGGCCGACCCCGAAGGCTGCGGCGGCGGCTGCAAGGGCTCGAGTTGCCGCCGGTTGCCGCAGGGCGACGAGGCTCGCCCGCGGGATCAACGCTGACTCAATCAACTGTCACATTGTCATTGCCGCCCTGTCATCGCCGCCGTCCGCTTTGGCCGTATTCTGTATTCAGCGCCCCTGTCATATTGGCAATACGTTATTATATAATGTTTTAAGAGATTGGCCACCCTGCCTTCAGCCTGGCACACGTCGTGCATTAATGAACTCGAATGAAACGGACTGAACACACGCCCGTGGCTGTAAGGAGCGAGGAAACCGATGAAGAACTGGACCGTCAACGCGATGGAGGCCCTGCAAAAAGCGCAACAGAAGGCCTTCCAGTCGAACCACGCCGAGATCGCCCCGTTGCACCTGCTGTGGGCCCTGTTGAACGAGCCCGGCTTGGCGACGACCGCCCTGCGCTCGCTGGAAACCGACCCGCAGCTCGTCCTGCGCACAACGGAGCAAGAGCTTGCGAGCTCGCCCACGGTCGGCCGCCGCGAGGCGCCGGATCCGGGGCGTGAGCTGCAGACCGTGATGCTCGAGGCGCAGAGCCTGGCCCAGAAGCGGTCCGGCGGCATGGTCGGCACGCGGGAACTGCTGCTCGCCTTGGCAGCGGACCGGGGGCGCGCGGGCAGCGTGCTGCGCACCTTCGACGTGAACGCCGCCAAGCTGGCTCACGCGCTGGAGCAGACCGGCGCCGATCAGCCCTACCAGGGCGACGACGAAGCCGGCGCTGCCAACGGCCAGCAGTCCGCGCTGGACACCTACGCGCGCGACCTCTGCGACCTCGCCCGCCGCGGGAAGATCGACCCCATCATCGGCCGCGACGAAGAGATCCGCCGCACGGTGCAGATTCTGAGCCGCCGCACCAAAAACAACCCCGTGCTGATCGGTTCGCCGGGCGTGGGTAAGACCGCCGTCGTCGAGGGGCTCGCGCGCCGGCTGGTCGAGGGCGACGTGCCCGAGGGACTCAAGGACAAGCGCGTGCTCGCCCTCGACATGGGCGCCTTGATCGCCGGCACCAAGTTCCGCGGCGAGTTCGAGGACCGTTTGAAGAAGGTCGTCAAGGAGGTGACCGAGCAGGAAGGCCGGGTGCTGCTGTTCATCGACGAGATGCATACGTTGGTCGGCGCCGGCAAGGCCGAGGGCGCGATGGACGCCTCGAATATCCTCAAACCCGCGCTGGCCCGCGGCGAACTGCACTGCATCGGCGCCACGACGATCGACGAGTACCGGCAGAACATCGAGAAAGATCCTGCTCTGGAGCGCCGCTTCCAGCCCGTGATGGTCGAGGAACCTACCTGGGAACAGGCCGTCGCCATCCTGCGCGGTCTCAAGGAGAAGTACGAGGTGCATCACGGCATCCGCATCACCGACGGCGCGATCGTGGCGGCGGTCAAGATGTCGCAACGCTACATCTCCGACCGCATGCTGCCCGACAAAGCCATCGACCTGATGGACGAGGCGGCCAGCCGTCTGCGCATGGAGATCGACTCCGTGCCCGCCGAGGTGGACGACCTGCAACGACAGCTCAACCAGCTCGAGATGGAACGGCTCGCGTTGGAGAAGGAGACCGACCGCTCCGCGGTAGTGCGCCGTGAGACCATCGATCGCCATATCGCCGAGCTGCGCGACGCGCTCGCGGGGGTCAAGGCCCGCTGGCTGCAGGAGAAAGAAGCCATCGAGGCGATTCGCGCCCTGCAAAAGCAGCAGGAGAACCTGGTCTTGGAGACCGAAGCCGCTCAGCGGCGGGGCGATCTCGCCAAGGCCAGCGAGCTGAAGTACGGCCAGGCCAAGGATCTCGAGCGTCGGCTGGCGGCGGCCCGCGACGTGCTCAAGGCGATCCAGGGCGACCGCCCGTTGCTCAAGGAAGAAGTCGACGCCGACGACATCGCCGAGTTGGTCGCGAAGTGGACCGGGATTCCGGCGCAGCGCCTCGTCGAAGACGAGATGGCCAAGCTGCGTGATCTGGAGAACCGCATCAAGACCCGCGTGGTCGGTCAGGACGAAGCGGTCGCCAAGGTTGCGCGCACCATCCGCCGCGCCCGCGCCGGTTTGACCGATCGCGGCCGGCCCCTCGGCTCTTTCCTGTTCCTCGGTCCCACCGGAGTCGGTAAGACCGAACTCGCGAAGGCGCTGACCGAACAGCTCTTCGGCGACGAGAGCCATCTGGTTCGCCTGGACATGTCCGAGTATATGGAACGCCACGCCGTCGCGCGCATGATCGGCGCGCCGCCCGGGTACGTCGGCTACGAATCGGGCGGCCAGCTCACCGAAGCCGTGCGGCGGCATCCGTACAGCGTCATCCTGCTGGACGAGGTGGAGAAAGCCCATCCCGAGGTCATGAACGTGCTGCTGCAGCTTCTGGACGATGGTCGCCTGACCGACGGCAAGGGCCGCGTCGTCGACTTCCGCAACACGCTCGTGATCATGACCAGTAACCTGTGCCAGGGACCCGAGTACGAGGCGCGCCCCGGTGACGACCGCGCCGAGGCGCGGCTGCGGGAAGGGTTGAGCGACCACTTTCGTCCCGAGCTGTTGAACCGTCTCGACGGGATCGTGCGGTTCGGCGCGCTCGGGCGTGAACTCGTGGCCGAGATCGTGCGCCTGGAGTTGGTCAAGGTGCGCCGCAGCCTGGCCGAACAGGAGATCGGTCTCGAGGTGACCGACGCGGCGATCGCGCTGCTGGCCGAGCGCGGGTATGATCCGCAGTTCGGGGCGCGGCCGGTCAAGCGCGTCATCCAACGCGAAGTGCAGGACCGAGCGGCCGACCTGATCCTGGCCGGCGAGGCCAGGCCGAGAACGGTCATCGCCGTGGACGCAGCCGGCGGCACGTTCACGGCGCGGATCACTGCAAGTCGTTCCGATGAGTCCGCGGCGGCGGCCGACGGCCGGTCGATCGTGTCGCCAAAGGAGCGGCGCCGACCGTAGCCGGTCAGCGTCCGGCGGTCGCGCCGCCGAGGGCGGTCGCCGGCGGCGATGTTTCTTGACACCCGGCCGGGCGGAATCTCGCGATGTAAACCTCGAGGGATTCTCCGCGGGTGACCTCGAGCGGGCCCCACGGCGAGGACAGCGAGAACCGCGCACCGGGTTCGCACGCGCGAAAAGCTATTCGCGCCTGCCGGGCCCAGGAACGCCAGATCCGGCACTCGGTATCGGACACGGCGGGGCGCGATCGGGACGGCGCGGGCGGGCGCCCGCTGAAAGTCGTTGATTCGGTGCGCGGCGGCTCAGGCAGTCGATCATAGGCCAGACTTCCGGGCTGGGCGCCGCGGAACCGGCCGACCAGAGCAATCATCCGGCGCTGTGATTGATCGCGCACCAGCATGGCGATGCGGGTCTGGAAGAACACGTCGTACCGCTGCGCGAGTTCAGCCGTGCTGGTCCAGTCTTGGGCGATCCCGCCAGGCAACTCCTGGTCAAGTGTTCGGAGCAGGACCCGCGTTCGGTGATAGAGTTTCTGCCGGATCGTTTTCAGTTGCCCGGCGGTGAGGTGTCGGTGCCCGTTGGTGCTGGTTGCGACGCGGTTGTACAGGCGGTTCAACTGGTAGTAGGCGGCCTCGTAGTCTCGCGCGGCAAGCTGGTCAGCGACCGCGCGATCGTACTCGCGGACGATTCCATGCAGACGCACCCCGATGACCTGCTGGAGCAGGATGCCCGCCACCACCAGGAACGCGGCGGCGGCCCCCGTCACGTATAAGATCTTCTTCACCCCGCCTGACCCTCCCGGCATGGTCGTTGCGGTTCACGTATCGGCGAATGCGCGGCGGGGTTTAACCCGGATCCTCCCGGCGGGACCGGCGCCGAATGAGCACCTGCTTGCCAGGTAGCGCGTTCGCGGCTCGGGCCGGTCGACGTGCCGCCGCGGGCCCCCGTTTCGTGCTGAGCCCGCCGTCGGTTGAGCGGCGACCAGTCGCGACTGGCCGTCGCACAGCACTGCGGCGATGTTGTCGGCGAATATGGGTTGATTATCGCGGCGCTTACGCCCAGGCCGCCGCAGAAAAGGACGACGGCATGAAACTCGTCGGTATCATGAGCCTCAAGGAGCATCGCAGGATCGTGCGCGATGTCCTGCAGAATCAGGGCGTGCAGATCTTCAGCGAGACCGATATTCTCGGCCACACGACCGAAACCTTGGCGAAGATCGGCTGGTTCGCCACACCGCAGGCGACGCCCGAGTATTCCACGCTGTGCTTCGCGATCGTGCCCGACGAAAACGCGGGACCGATCCTCGACGCATTCGCGAAGCTGGGCCCGACCGATGACACGGGCCACCCGATTCGCGCGTTCTTGGTTCCGGTCGAGCGAATGGTCTAACCTGTCGGGCGCAGTCCCGGCGCTTTGGCCAGCATCTGCCGCAGCTTGCGCAATAGCAGCTCCGGCGACAACGGTTTCTGCAGGTAATCGGAGCTGCCCGTCGCAAGTCTCCGCTGCGACAACGTCTCGCCGGCATAGCCGGAGATGAAGAGTGTCGGGAGGCTGTACCCCGACGCGTGCAGGCGTTCGCGCAGCTCGGGCCCGTTCAGGCCCGGCATCACGACGTCGGTCAACAAAAGGTCTGCCGGCTGCGGCTGCGCGGCCAGGTCGTCCAGGCATTCGACGCCGTTGGCGTAGGCGCGCACCTGATAGCCGTGCTTGATGAGCAACGACTCGACGAGACGGCGCACCATGCCGTCGTCTTCAACCACCAGGATGGTCTTGCCCCGGCCGTCCGGTTCGCGACCGGCGGCTTTGTCTTCCGCCGCTTCAGTTTCCGCGGCGATCGCCGGCAGTCGCGGCAGCAGGATAGTGACTTCGCAGCCGCCGTCGCGATGATTGGCGATCGAGAGCCAGCCGTTGTGCTGCGTGACGATCCCGTGCACGGTCGCTAGCCCGAGGCCGGCTCCCTTGCCCGCTTCCTTCGTGGTGAAGAACGGTTCGCAGACACGGCCCAGCATCGCGGGGGGGATGCCCGGACCGTTGTCGCGAACCCGCAGGCACGCATAGGGGCCCGCGGGCAGCCGGTCCGGCGTCGCCAGGTCGGCCGCCGGCAGCGTCACGGCCGCCACCTGCAGTTCGACGCAACCGCCGTTGGGCAGGGCATCCATGGCGTTGACGGCGAGGTTCATCAGGATCTGTTCGATTTGGGAGAGGTCGGCCCGGACCGGGCACGGCTCGGCGGCCCAATGGCAACGCAGCTCGATGTCCTCACGCAACGTCTGCCGTAGGATCGGGGTGAAATCCCGCACGGCGCGGCTCAAATCGATGTCTTGTAAGGCAACGACCTGGCGGTGGCTGAACGCCAGCAACTGGCGCGCGAGCTTCCGCGCGCGTTCGCCGGCGCGTTGGATCGCCTTGAGGTCGGTCCGGACATCTTCGCTCAGACTTGTGTCGGTGAGCAGCATCTCGCTGTAGCCCAGGACGGGCGTCAGCAGGTTGTTGAAGTCGTGCGCGACGCCGCCGGCCAGACGTCCCACCGATTCGAGCTTCTGCGACTGCAGCAACTGGCGCTCGAGGCGCCGCTGGGCCGTCATGTCGCGCAAGAGGATCAGCGCGGTCGGTTTGCCCTGGTAGGTCAGGCGCACCGCGCGAATCTCCGTCTCGCGCTCGCGGCCTTCCCGGTCGCAGGTCTGACCGGACACGGTCACGGGCCGGTCGGCGGGTGGGTTGCGTAGGATCTGCGCAAGTTCTCGATCTTCGGCGCGGAGCAGGCAGGTGAACGAACGGCCGCTGATCTGCTGCGGCGACCAGCCATACGTCGCAGACGTCTGCGGATTGGCCGCCAGGATCGAGCCGTCCTGGTCCACGAGCAGCAGACTGTCGGCTACCGTATCGAAGATCAGGCGGTAACGCTCCTCGCTCTCGTTGCTCGCGGTCAGCCTGTGTTCGAGTTCTTGGCGCATCTGTTCGAGCGCGCGCGACAGGGTGCCGATCTCGCCGGATCCGTCGCTCGTAATCGCCGCCTGGAAGTCGCCGTCCGCGATCGCGACCGCGGCCGTCCTCAACGAGCGCAACGGTCGCATGGTCCGGTACAAGACCACCGCCAGCGCCGCCAGGCCGAACACAGAGACCGCCGCCCAGATCAGGATCATGTGTTGGCGCAACTGCGCGGTACTTGCTGACAGCGCTTCCAGCGGGATGTCGGTCGACTCGGTGCTGGCCAGTGAAAATCGACGAAGAGCGCCGTCCATCAGGCCCAATTCAATCAGCGCTGCAACGGCGAGAACCAGTCCCGCCGCTGCAACCAGGCGCCAGACCAACGAGCCCTGCCTCAAGGCGCCCATGCAGCCTCCCTGCGGCCTTTTGTCCCCTCGGCCCAGCATGGACCGGGGAATCGGACTTTTCAAGTGCTAATTCGCGGCCGTGCGTTGACATCGCGCGCAAGCGTGCCGATCAATGGTGGTAGCAAGTACGACGTCGCGAGCATGCGGCGATGCTCCTTCTCGACTACACTGATTTCAGGCACGCACCACGGGACGCAGACATGATCGCCGAGACGGGAAAGCTGATGCGCGGGCTGCCGCTGTTCACGTTGCCGGATTTCTTTTTGTTTCCGGGTGCGGTGGCGCCCTTGCATATCTTCGAACCGCGTTATCGTCAGATGGTCGCCGATCTTCTGGATACCTCGGGACGCCTGGTGTTGGCGTCGGTCAGTCTGGTCGACGAACAATCTCGCCGGGGGCCGGCGCAGAAGCCGCTGGGCGCCCTGGGCGAGATCGTCCATCACGAGACCCTCGCTGACGGCCGTTATCTGATCTGGGTCCTCGGACTTGGCAGAGTGGAGTTGCAGGAGGTTGCCAGCGACCGCCTCTACCGCAAGACGGATGCTCAACTCATCGCCGATCACGAACCGGACGCCGAAGCCGCCGACCGCCTGGTGCCGCGCCTGCTGGCCGCCATTCAGACGCGCGCCCCCCGCGGTCAGCTTCTGCACGGGGAGCTGTCGCTGGGCCTGCTGGCGGACATCTTGCTGAACGTCCTGCCGCTGGATGCCCGGCGCGCCGCAGCGGTGTTCGGCGAACGATGTCCGGTTGCCCGGGCTCAACGCGCCCTGGGCTGGCACGAGGATTGTTGACGCGGAGGCGGCAGCCGGGTGGAAGCTCGATGAACCTTCGCTTTTATTTGGCTGTCCTGCTGCTGGCGATCGTTCCCAGGGTTCATTCCGGAGGTATGCTGTCCATGGCGACGGAACACGCTGCGGCCTCATCGGTCGCGGTGCTCGGCGGGGGCTGTTTCTGGTGTCTCGAGGCGGTCTTCGAAGCGACGGCCGGCGTCCTTGCCGTGGAATCGGGCTATGCGGGCGGCCATGCGGAGAATCCGGACTATCGCGCGGTCTGCAGCGGCAACACGGGTCATGCTGAGGTTGTCCGGATCAGTTATGATCCGGCGGCGCTCAGCTACCAGGACATCTTGCTAATCTTCTTCGGCGTGCACGATCCGACGAGCGTCAACCGACAAGGCGCCGACGTCGGCACCCAGTATCGCTCGATCATCTTGACGACGGATGCCGACCAGCGGCGGATCGCCGAGCAACTCATCGGCGATCTCGAGCGCGATCGTGTGTTCGACCGCCGCATCGTCACCGAGGTCAAGCCGCTGGACGTGTTCTACCCCGCCGAAGCGTATCACCAAGATTACTACCGGCAAAATCCGGCTCAGGGTTACTGCCAAGCGGTGATCGCGCCTAAACTGGCCAAGTTCCGCGCCGCGTTCCGGCAGTACCTGCGCGAAGACTGATCTGACAAACGGAGTCGCGGCCGCCGTACGTTGCGCGCCGGCATGTTGGCGGGCCGGTCGCGCCGCAAGGAGCGAACTACCAGCGGCGCCCGCTGCCGCCGGTCCCGTAGCCGTTTCCGCGCTGTTTGGGCTGTGATTCGTTGACCCGCAGGAGCCGGCCGTCCATGTCCTTGCCGTCGAGGTTCTGAATGGCCTGCGCGGCCTCTTCGCTGTTAGGCATCTGGACAAACCCGAAACCGCGGCTCCGCCCGGTTTCACGGTCGGTGATCACCCGCGCGCCCTCGACCTGGCCGAAGGGTTGAAAAAGCTCGCGCAAATCGTCATCGTTGCAAGACCAGGGGAGATTGCCCACGTAGATATCCATGCCGCTTCCTTCCTGCGTCATGGGATCATCCGAATACCGAAACTCGCACCTTGACACAGGCTGAAGCTCGGGCGGCCCGGAGCTGGATCCGCAGGCGCCAAACGTACCACGTTTGATCGCGCCTCCAAGATCTTTTTTACTTAGATTTCCAGGCTCTGGCCAGGCTGCAGGACACTCACGCGGGCGTTTGTCTCCTTCTGAACGCGGCTCTGCCAGGATTGCGGATCCTGTTTGATGATGTCGAATGTGTTGTAATGGATCGGCAAGATTCGCTTCGGCTCGAGCAGCTTCACGGCGCGCAGCGCATCGTCGGGACCCATGGTGAAGTTGTCGCCGATCGGCAGGATGGCGAGGTCGATTCCTTCCTCGCCGATGAGTTTCATGTCATAAAAGAGGCCTGTATCGCAGGCGTGGTAGATCGTCTTGCCGTCGAGCCACAGCAGGAACCCGCACGGGTTGCCGCCGTAGCTGCCGTCGGGCAGGCCGCTACCGTGCAGGGCCATCGTCAGCTTGACACGTCCCCACGGCTGCCGCGATGAACCCCCGATGTGCATCGGATGCGTCTTGTGGACACCTTGCTTGCCCAGCCAGCCGGCAATCTCGAAGTTCGCGATCACAGTGGCGCCGGTGCGCTTGGCCAATTCGACCGTGTCGCCGATGTGGTCGCCGTGGCCGTGGCTGACCAGGATGACGTCCGGCGCGAGGTCGGCGGCCTTGACGGTGGCCGCGGGGTTGCCGGTCAAAAAGGGATCGATCAACAGCGTCGTCGCGCCGGTCTCGATCTGGATGACGGAATGGCCGAACCAGGTGATCTTGGGCATGGTCATGCCTCCCTTGGCGGGGTATGCTCGGTTACCTGAGTACTGTATCGCCAGCCGGAGCAGCCGACAACTCGGTTTCACCGACCAAGGCTGCTGGAGCCGATCCAAGCGCGGTGCGGGCAGGGCTCGCCGCGCCGAATGGAACCATCGCCGCATGCTGCGACCTGTCCTGTTCATCGATCTCGCCGGCACGTTGGTCCTGCAGCGTCCGGACACCGGACGCTGGGGCATGTGGCCGGGCGTCGACGCGCTCTTGGCCGGCTTGACGCAACGGTTCGAGCTGCACCTGGCGACCGGCGAAGCCCGGGCCGGCGCGGCCGCCGAGCTTGGCGATCTGAAGTTGTGCCGCTACTTCAGTGCGGTCCACGCCGATCTGCCGGGCGGCGGCAAACCGTTCGGAGTACTGGCGGCGATGGCGGGTCGGCCGCCGCAAGCCTGCCTGGCGATCGGCGACGACCCCTTCAACGACACGGCCGGCGATTCCGACCAGGTGGTCAGCCTTCTGCTACGCCATGGCGCCGGGCTGATCGATCCGCACCGCGTCGAAACGGTGATTCGCGCCCTTGCCGACCGAGGCGCGTTTTTGCCGGGATTTGAAAAACTGCTTGCGGAATCGCGGTCGTCAGCCGTGACCGCCGCCGCAGCCGCGGCGACCGCCGCAGCTAGAACCGCACCATCGCGCCCTGGCACGAGCAATGCGTCGACAACCAGGTCAGCACCGGCAGCGCCGGTCTTGCAGCCGCTCGCGCTGGCCGGTGGCGGTCACATCGGCTGGTGGCAGAAGTCAAGCGGCCAGCGGCGTCCGATCGTGCTGCTGGATGGTTGATCCGGAGCATTCATGAATGCTCCGGATGGAACCGGCGCCGATCCCTTGGCGTCCGTAGAGCGGCGCGTTACATTGGTTTTTCGGAATCGCATCGCAGTTCGCGATCGATCCGGCCCGAAAGAAACGGTCTTCTCGTGAGTACTCCTTCGTACGGCCCCTGCATCGACGCCGCGCAGATCACCGCAGCGCTGGCGCGCCACGCCGACCCGACACCGCAAGCGATCCGCGAGATCCTGGCCCAGGCCCGGGATCTCAACGGCCTGCGCGACCAGGACGTCGCGGTTCTGCTCGCCAACACCGATCGCGACCTCGACGAGGAGGTCTTTCATGCCGCGCGCGTGGTGAAAGAGACCATCTACGGCAACCGCCTGGTTCTGTTCGCCCCGCTGTATATCACGAACAAATGCCGTAACGACTGTCGGTACTGCGCTTTCCGGGTCAGCAACAAGGCTCTGGTCCGCCGCGATCTCACGCCGGCGGAGATCGCCCGCGAAACGCAGATCATCATCGATGAGGGCCACAAGCGCATCCTGCTGGTGGCGGGCGAGCAGTACCCGGGCAGCGACGGCATCGGCTATGTGTGCCGGGCCATCGAGACCATCTATGGCGTGAAGTCCAACCGGGGGGAGATCCGCCGTCTCAACGTCAACGTGGCGGCGCTGGCGGAACCCGATTACCGGCGCCTCAACGAGTGCGGCATCGGCACCTACCAGCTCTTCCAGGAAACCTATCACCGGCCGACGTACCAGTCGATGCACGTGTCAGGGCCCAAATCCGACTACGACTGGCATCTGGAAGCCATGGACCGCGCCATGACGGCCGGCATCGAAGATGTGGGGATCGGCGCGCTCTTCGGTCTCTATGACTATCGCTTCGAGGTCCTCGCCCTGCTCCATCATGCCCGGCACCTGGAAGACCGTTTCGGCGTGGGGCCGCACACCATCTCCGTCCCTCGCATCGAACCGGCTGCGGGCAGCGCCGTGGCCCTGAACCCGCCGGCCGCGGTGCGGGACCACGACTTCCTGCGTTTGATCGCCATTCTGCGCCTGGCCGTGCCTTACACCGGCATCATCCTTTCGACCCGCGAGAACGCCACGATACGCCGCCAGTGCTTCGCGCTCGGCGTCTCGCAGATCTCCGCCAGCAGCCGCACCAATCCCGGCGGCTACAGCGAGGCGGCGACCGGCATGCGCTCGGGCAGCCAGTTCTCCCTCGGCGACCATCGCAACCTGGACGAGGTCATCGCCGACTGCCTCGAGCTGGGCTATCTGCCTTCCTTCTGCACCGCCTGCTACCGCTCCGGGCGCACCGGCGCCGACTTCATGGAGCTGGCCAAGCCCGGTCTGATCAAGGAGTATTGCCAGCCGAACGCGATTCTGACGATCAAGGAGTACTTGCAGGATTACGCCAGCGAAGAAACCCGTGCGCTGGGCGAACGCTTGATCGGCCGCTCGCTCGAGGCCATCGCCACCGACGGCCTGCGCTGTGATCTCTGCGACCGGTTGGTCCGGATCGCCAACGGAGAACGCGACCTCTTCTACTAGCGAGGACCACAGACCATGACCGAAACCGTGCGCGTGTTCGTGACCGGCGGCACGTTCGACAAGGACTACGACGAACGCACCGGCAGCCTGTTCTTCAAGGATACCCATCTGCGCGAGATGCTGAAGCTGGGGCGTTGCCGGGTGTCGGTCCAGGTGCGCACGTTGATGATGGTCGACAGCCTGGACATGGACGACGAAGACCGCGAGCTGATCCTCAACCAATGCCGCAAGTCGGAGACCAACC
>JAQULN010000012.1 GCA_028718575.1 Candidatus Krumholzibacteriia bacterium
CGTACCCACGACGAAACCATGGATGCCGGCCAGCGCCGGCGGCAACGGCGGCAGCGGCAAGCGCGGCCAGGCTTGCCAGAGCAGCGCCGCCGCAACGCCGGTGATCATGCTGGTCAGGGTCGCGCGCGGACTGGTGCGCCGCCAATAGACGCCGAAGAGCAGCGGCCACAGGTTGGTGGACGCGATCACCGCCCAACTGAACGCCGTCAATACCAGGATGAGCGCCGGCGGCTTGAGCGCGATCGCCAGGGAGATCAATCCCACGGCCAGACTCATCAACCGATTGGCCCGCAGCTCGGCGGCCGGACTCAACGCGCGTCCGAGTCCGTGGACCCAGACGTCGCGTACCAGACTGCTCGAGATGATGATCAGCACGCCGGCAAACGTGCTCATGCCCGCCGCAACGACGCCGGCCAGAAAGAGCGCGCCGCCCCAATCGCTCAGAAGGATCCGCGTCAGCGATGGGATCGCCTGGTCCGCGCTCGCCAGCTCGGGCACGAAGACGCGCGAGATCGCGCCGCAGAGGTATGGCAGCAGGGCGATCGAGGCGCCGACCGTGACCACGACCGTGCCCAGACGCAGCATCCGGTCGTTCTTGATCGAGTAGAAGCGGATGATGAGCTGGGGCATGCCCCAGGTGCCCAGCGACACGATGAGCGTATAGCTGATCAGCCCCGCCCACCCCCAGACGCCCGGCGTGGCCACCAGGCCCGGATCGATGTCCGCGAGCCGGCCGGCGGCAGCGGCCAGGCCGCCCACTTGGCGCAAGGCCATGAATGCCAGTAAGGCCAGCGCGACGATCATCACGACGCCCTGCACCATCGAGGTCCAGACCACGGCCAGGTAGCCGCCGACCGCCGTGTAGAAGAGGATGACGACGCCCGAGATCAAGACGCCCACCCAATACGGCAGATCCATCAAGACCTCGAAGCTGTTGGCCATGCCCTTCAGGACGCTGACGTTGTAGATGATCAGGAAGAGCCCCGTGACCGCCGCGGAGAAGATTCGCGCCGCGGGGCTGCCGTAGCGACCGGCGAAGAAGCTCGGCAGGGTCACCGCGTCGAGGTTCGCGGTGAAGCGGCGAATGCGGCGGCCGAGGATGATCCACGCTAGCGTCGTGCCGATCAGGACATTGCCGGCGCCGATCCACAAGGTCGCCAGGCCGTACTTCCAGCCGAACCCGCCGCCGCCGATGATCACCACGCTCGAGTAGTAGGCCGCCACGAACGAGAGCGCGGTCACCCACGGCCCCACTGAGCGGCCGCCGATCGCGAAGTCCCCGGCGCTCTTGCTGCGGCCGCTGAAGGCGATTCCGATGGCGGCCAGGGCGCCCAGGTAGACCACCAGCACGATGACGTAGATGGTCACGGCCGCTCCTTATGATCGTGCCGGCGGTCCCAGAGCGCCCAGCCGACGGCCAGCCCGATGGTCACCGCCAGCACGACGAATGCGCCGAACGTCGACCACGGCAGATTCCACGGAGCCATGCCCATCCTCCTTGGCCCGGCCGCGGGCCCGAACGCCAGCGCGTTGGGGCCGGGCCGGGCTGCTTCAGGTCAGAGCGCCCAGGCGAGTTGCCAGCGCACGAAATGGACCGTATCCGCGAGCGGCGGCAGACCGTAGCGGCCGTCGTGGAACGCGCCCGGAAACAACGTCTCCCACAGGAGATGGCCTTGCAGCCGGCGGCTGAAGACGGCCGTCAACTCGGCGCGCGTAAGGCAGCCGCGCGCCGACCACTCGGGCTCCGGCGCGAGCAGCCAGGAGGCGCGCAAGAGCACCGTCAGGCGGCCTCCAAGCGGCCGGCTGAAGGTCGCGTGCGGCGCGGCGATGTTCTCCCACGCCGCCACGTGCGAGCGTCCCGCCCGCGACTCACCGAGCAAGCTGTAGAGGTAGAGATCGCTCCATTTCGGCCAGCGTCCCCACGGCGTGCGGAACGCTCGGCCGCCATCGGTCTGGCCGCTGTAGTAGAATGCGCCGGCGGTGAACGACCAGTGCCGATCCAGCGGCCAACTCGCGCCCGCGTCCGCCGCGAGGGCCCATCCCGTCGCCGCGGACCTCACGTCGGGTGCGGGCGCCAGCGCCGGCAGCGGCGCGGTTCGACCGTGTTGATACTGGACCGCCATTTCGCCGTGCCACGCGCCGCCGTTCGCGAAGGCGCCGACACAACGCCCGGCGAAGGTCGCCGTGGTCAGATCCGGAAGCTGGGCATCAGGGTCGCGCTCGTCTTTGAAGATGAACGACCAGGCCCAATCCCCGCGCACAAGACGCATGGCCAGCGCGGTCTCGTCCGCGTCGCCGACGGCGCGGTCCAGATCGTCGATCACGACCACGGGATCTCGCTTGGGGTTATGGATCAGCGCCACGTCGACGTCCGCCGCGGCCCCGCTGGCCTGCACGCGGACAGCGTTGTGGTAGCCGGTGCGGGCGCCGTCGAGCGGGGTGCCGTCGAGCATCAGGAAGCCGCCGGGCCAGACGATGTCCTGCCGGCCGACGGTCAGGCGCACGGCGTCGGTCGCCTGCCAGCTCCAGAACGCGCGCTCGATGATCACCTCGTCCCAGTCGAAGGCGATGTCGTCCGGGGTCAGGTAGTGGCGATGCTCATTGGTGAGCAGGACTTCGCCCAGGTGCCTCCCGTTCTGCAGGCGCAGGCCGGCGCGCATCCGCAAACGCAGCCACTGGCGATCGTCGTTCGGCGCGAAATGGTAGACACCGTCGAGGATCTCTTGCCGCGCGCGCAGGTCGCACAGCGGTGTCCAGGCGGACGCCGCCTGCGCAGGATCGGGACCGCGGAGGCCCGAGCCGACAGCCGCGCCGACAACCGCGCCGGCAGCAACCGTCAACCAGAACCGCCAGCGTCGCGGCCGGTTCGCCCACCGCGCGCCGCGCGGGAACCGTGTTTTGTCTGCCGTGGAGACAGGTGCCGGACGCACGGGAGTATTCCTTTCGCCGTCGTTTCTCGCCCGATCCTGAACACGACGCGTCACCATGCCGCACGCGTCGCGGTTTGTCCAGTCCGGCGATGCGACCAAGGTTCGGGTGGCGGATCGCTTATACATGATTATATTGGTCATGTATTGGACAGCGGTCGCCCGCGATGCGGGCTCCCCGGAAAGCAAGGAGAGATGCGATGAGCTTCCAGACCCCCGATCTGCCTTACGCCTACGGCGCGCTCGAGCCCTACATCGACGAGGCGACCATGCGCGTGCACCACGACAAGCACCACGTGACGTACACCACGAAATTGAACGAGGCCCTGCAGGGCACCGCGCTGGCCGCCAAGTCGGCCGAAGACCTGGTGCGCCAGCTCGAGACCGTCCCGGCTGAGATCCGCACGGCCGTGCGCAACCACGGCGGCGGCCACGTCAACCACAACCTCTTCTGGACGGTGATGAAACCCCAGGGCGGCGGCAAGCCCGAGGGCGACCTCGCGAGCGCCATCGACGGTACGTTCGGCTCGCTGGAGAACTTCCGCGAGAAGTTCAGCGCCGCCGCGATCGGCCAGTTCGGCAGCGGCTGGGCCTGGCTCGTGGCCGCGCCGGGCGGCAAGCTCGACATCATGGCCACGCCGAACCAGGACAGCCCGCTGTCGGTGGGTAAGACGCCGATCCTGGGCCTCGACGTCTGGGAGCACGCCTACTACCTGAAATACCAGAACCGCCGGCCCGAGTACGTCCAGGCGTTCTTCAACGTGATCAACTGGCCGCAGGTGGCGGCCAATCTCAAGGCCGCGGCGCGTTAGCGGATCGCCCGGCGGCAAACGTCGGATCCACGATGCCCCTGGGGCCGAGCTCCGGGGGTGTCGCCGTGTTGGGCCGATCCAATCGCCTGGCAGGAACGTCGGTTACGGCCCGTCTGCCGGGCTTGCTCCTCGCGCCATCGCGCTATAGCCTTGGCCACGCTCTCACCGCGCCCGGGGCCGACCAACGCTGGCGGTAAACTGAAACATGGCGAGCCAGACTTCCGCTCACTGGAAATCCATCAGCTGGGTCTGCGCCGGCCTGCTGGCCGCCGTTCTGATGACTGCCTGGCTCACGCGGTTGTGGGTTCTGACGGCGCCGCCGGTGGGGTTCCTCTTCGGTTTCTTCTTGCAGCGGGGCGACCTGTGCGGATCGTCCGCGTTCAGCGAGGTCCTTCTGCTGCGGGACAGGAGCAAGGTTTACGGCCTGTGGATCCTGATCGTCGTCGCGATGCTCGGGTTCGCGTTGCTGGATGTCCTCGACTTGGTCCAACTGGCGCCCAAACAGCTGCTCTGGCTGAGCTATCTCGCCGGCGGCGTGGTCTTCGGCGCCTGTGGACCGGCCGTCATCATCGCCGGCCCGTCCCCACAGGGGGCGAACCGACCGCCCTGGCTGCAACGAGTGTTGACGCGCCCTTGGCGGCCCTGGCAAGCGGGCTTGATGATCGGGCTGCTGGCCGGCCCGGCATATCTGTCCTCGGCGGCGAGCGGCCGAAACTATCCCCTCGGCGTCACCAACGGCGTCCTGCACCTCCAGCAGTTGCTGATCGACAGTCAGAAACACGTCGTCTGGTGGCTGGTGCTGGTCGTCGCCGCGTTGGTGCTGGGCGCTTGGGTTGCAGGCCGTCTCTCCGGTCAGGCTCGCTTGCTGCCGAAGCCGCCCGAGCAGATCGTGACCGCGTTCGTCGGCGGCATCCTCGTGGGGATGGGCGCCGCGTTCGCCAACGGGTGCGTCGTGGGCAACATCATGTCCGGGTTAGCGTTGATGAGCGTCGGCATGGTGATCTTCACCGCAGCGACCATCCTGGCGAACTGGCTGGTCACCTGGCTTTATCTCATGGGCGGCGCCGGCAGGTAGCCCGCGTCGATCGCCGCGGCCATCAACACCGCTGTCAACGCCGCCGTCACCCCCGCCGGCGCCGATGCGGCGCCAGCCAGAGCCACCATCCGGACACGGTCAGGAACGCCACGCTGGCGGCGACGAGCGGCGAAAACCAGGCGTGGACGAAGCCGCCGAAAAACGACCCGTCGTGCAGACGCTCCAGCAGGTCAGAGCGGCGGGTCGCGATCGACAGTGCCTCGCCGCTCACCGCGCCGACCTGGATCTCCGCGTCGTGGCGGCGTGAGATCACCTTGAAGACGCGCTGCGCGGGCCGAAAATCGATGCGTTCGATGTCCGCGAACGTCTGGAAATCGGGATGCTCCTGCGCCAAGACCACGGCCGCTACGTCCTGCAGGCTGATCAGATCGGCGACCTCGCCCGCGGTGTCACACCGTGTGGGCGGCTGGATCCAATCGACTTTTTTCTTGATCAGGAGCAGAAATCCCGTCACCGACAGCAACAGCAGCCAGACGGACAAGACGATCCCGACCCATTGGTGACCGACTCGGAAAAACCTGAAGAGACGCATCGCGGACTCCGTTGCAGCATACTCGTCAGCGTGCCGGATCGCGGCTAGATCGGACGACTCCGGCATGATCGGCAGCAAAAGGTCAACTGCGCGCCAGGACGCGACGTCGCGGGTCCTGCCTGCACAACCCAGGTCAGTAGCGCCGCCACCGGCGAGCCTCGTCGCCGCCATCGTTGTCGGGAACCAAGTGGTCGCCGCCGCCGGTGAACGGCGCACCCAGGACCTCCAACTCCGCCACCAGGGCCGGGATCTCCTCGTCGACGAGGCGCGCCAGGTCCGGCGCAACCGCGGCGAACTCCTGTGCGGCGATCGCCAGGCTCTGCCGCTGCGTCTGCGTCGGCCCCATCGTGGTCGCGCGCAGCGACCAGGAGATGCGGCCCAGGCGCTCGCGTACGGGCATCGGGGTGGGCTCCTCGCGCTGGGCGATGGTCGCGTCGCCGTCCAACACGCTCCACACCGCGCGCAGTTCGTCCTCCAGCGCGCCGATGCGCGCCTGCATCTCGGGACCGGCTACGATCGCTGCCGCCGTGCGCAGCCTCTGGAGGCGGTCGACGGCGAGCCGGTGCTCGCGCGTGGCAGCCTCGACGCGGCGGTAGGTGTCCTGCAGTTCCAACTCGAAGGCCAGCTTCGCCTCCTGGTCGCCGGCGAGCGGGTTGCGGACGAGGTCGCGCACCTCGAAGGCGACCGGGCCGGCGAGCAGGGTCTCGTCGCCGCGTGCGCGTCGGTGCAACTCGACGGTGTAGGCGCCGGCCACGGCGCGCGGCGCGTCGCCGACCTGGTCGGTGCGCGTCCAGGTGCGGCCGCCGTCGCGCGTGACCTGCACCAGGCCGTCGTCGGTGCCCACGTAGAGCACGCCCTCCTCGAGCGGCGACTCGTCGAGCGCCACGATGTTGCCGTAGAACGAGGTCGAGCGATTCTTGGCGACCGCGTCGATGCTCCATACCGTGCCCATGACATCGAGACGGTTGCGGTCGACCCCGCTGGTGAGGTCGCCGGAGACCGCGGTCCAGCTGTCGCCGCGGTCGTCGCTGCGGAACAGGCGGTTAGCGCCAAGTAGAGGCGCGTCGGGCTGTGCGGGCTGATCAGCAGGGCGGTATCCCAGTTCCACTTGAGGACCTCGCCGCTGGCGGGCAGCGGCTTGGTCTCGATGCCGCGCGAGGAGAAGGTGCGCACGGGGCCGCCCTGGGTGTTGTTGTCCTGCGTGCCGCCGTAGACGTTGTAGAAAGGCTGTTCGTCGTCGACCGCCACGCGGTAGAACTGCGTGACCGGAATGTTCTCGAAGAAGCGCCACGCCTCGCCGTGGTCGAAGGTCTCGTAGAGGCCGCCGTCGCCACCCGGCCCCCACAAGGGGCCCATCGCGGCCACGTAGACGATGTCGCCGTCCCGCGGGTGGATCACGATCTCGCCGATGTGCATCGACTCCTTCAGTCCCATGTGCTGTCACGAGCGGCCGCCGTCGCGCGACTTGTAGACGCCGTCGCCGTAGCTCACCGAGCGCTGGCTGTTGTTCTCGCCCGTGCCCAGCCAGACCACCTGCGGCTGAGTGGGATCGATCGCCACGCAGCGGAATGAATAGCTGCCCTGATCGTCGAAGATCGGCTTGAAGGTGACCCCGCCGTTGCGCGTTTCCCAGAGGTTGCCGCTGGCCACGGCCACGTACCAGTGGGCCTTGTCGCGCGGATTGACAGCGATGTCGCCGATGCGCCCAGACATCAGCGCGGGGCCGAGCGCGCGCCACTTCAGGCCGCTGAAGGTGCCGGCGGACCAGCGGCTGTCGTTGGCTTCCTCTTTGCCGCGTGCCTTGTCTTGAGCGGCAGCGGCCGTGACACCAAGGCTGCCGGCGAGGACAGCCAGCGCCAAGATGAACAAATACCGTTGCATGGCAACTCCTTCAACCCGGATTATTCGTGAAGGACCGTCGCTAGAAAGCGGAAAATGCTTGCCAGGTCGCGGGCGAGCGCGATGGCGTCGTCAGCTTAGCCGGCAGGCGGGCGGGCGGCAAGACGAGGAATCGCGGGCCCGCGGCGTTCTCTCAGCCCGCGCTGTGGCGCGACCAATTCCCGACCGAGGTCACCGCAGCAAAACGAGCTTCCCGGTCGCCGCGCCGCCGGCGGCCGCGACCCGGTACAGATAGTTGCCCGAGGCAACCGCGCGGCCGTCATCGTCGCAACCATCCCAGACCACGGTCCAGGTCCCTGCCGGTTTCTCGGCCGCGAGCAGCATCCGCACGCGCCGGCCCCGCGCGTCGTGCAGGCACACGTCGATGCGGCCTGTTTGCGCCGTCGTGAACTCGACGACTGCCCGCGGGTTGCACGGATTCGGCCAGGCCCGCGCGCTCAAGCGCGTCGCCATGGCTGGCACGGCCACAACCGGCGGAACGATGTCGACGATCACACCCTCGAAGACCGTCAGGTTGTACGGCAGGCCGGACGGCAACAGGTACCAGCCGTCGTAGGCCCCGCCCCAACCGAAGTTCACGTGGAAGTACTCGTCGGTATTGTACCCGTCGACGACCACGTTGTGTCCGGCCTGCCAGTCGGGCGTGACCACCGCGAGGTGCGCCGGACGCGCCGCCTGCATGTCGGCGGCAAGACGGTCGAGCAGTGCCGGATCTTCCGGGGCGATCAGCTCGCAGTCGGCGAAGCCGAATCGCCGGTACGCCATGTACGCCTGATCGACGCTGAAGGTCCCCGAGCCGGACGCGCTGTAGACCTGATGCGCGGCGACGCCGCAGGCGAAGACGAGGGCCGCGGCGCCGGCGGCGTCGGTGACCAGTCCCGCGTCCCAGCGCGCCGCGAGCGTTTCCAGATAGGTGTTGAGCTGCGGCCAGGACGGAAAACCGTAGGTGGCCCAGTCGTCGTCGAAGCGGAAGTAGTTGCCACCGTAGCCGTGCTGATAATCGTCGGCGTCGTCGAATCGCACGGCGGCGCCGGTGCGCAGATAGTCGAGGATCTGTCCCATGGCGACCGCGGGGCACCCGGCGACGCTACGGCCGCCGCCGTGGGCGAGATCGCGCGGGCAGTACTGGTTGTAAGGATGCCCCTGGTTCCAGCGGATTTCGACCCAGCCTTCGGTCGCGGTCGAACCGGCGGGCGGCCACTGCTGGAACCGTTGCGGGTCCGCCGTTGCTGCCGCAGCGAGATCCCACGCGGGATGGCGGCTCTTCGCCTGGCCGGCCGCGAGCCGCGCCGACAGGTCGGCGCAAACCAGCGCGCGCAACGGATCGCCGCCCGGCATGCGCGGCGCCGCTGAGTGCGCCGAGTAGGCGAGCACCGGCGGCAGGCCGTCCTCGCCGGCGACGACGACATATCCAGTCGGCGCCAGCTCGATCAGGTACGCCAAGATGCCGCCGCGCGCGTCGCCGAGGATTTCGAGCTCGGCCTCGACCAACGCGGTGCGGCCCAGGCGGGCCGCCTCGCGCACGGCGATCTGGCGGGCGACGTCCGGCGCCACGGTCGCGGCGATGAGCGTCTCGGCCGCACCGGCGAGACAGAGCAGAGCAACCAGAAGCAAAGACGACAAGCGGCGACCCATGGGCGAACTCCTCCGCGCAGGTGATATCGGCGCGCTCGGTCAGCGCGCTCAAGCGAGAATGATAGCACGCGTTCGTCACGAAATCATCCGGACCCGTCGATCAGGCTGGCCGCGATGGCCATCGGAATCACCCTGTGCCGTTTCACTGCACCATCGCGTGACTGTCGCGGAACAACCACGCTCCGCCGTGACCGACCGCGAAAAAGCATCTTTCGTAAATCATTTCATTTTATTGGCTTAAATGATTTGGTGGCATACGGAAGCGCCTGGTACGGACCATGCAGTTCCGGGTGCCAACGACAGACGAACCTGACCGCCGGCCGGCCCGGCACGTTCAAGGAGCGGAAGCCATGACGACCACGAACAACCCGCACAGAGTCCAGCGGACCATGACCATCCTCGCGCTCGGCGTGATCTTGACCGCCGCCGCTGCGGTGCGTGCCGCCGATACCGACGATGGCCGCCACTCGCGCGACCGCAAGGGCTGGCTGGTGGGCATGAGCGCCGGTTGGGGCCACAGCCTCTACAGCGAGAAAGGCGGCGATCGCACCATCACCGACGATCCCTACAACGGCGGTTTCGGCGGCTTGCGCGCGGGTTACGCGTTCAGTGACGCGTTCGCCGTGACGCTCGAGGGCTACGGCTTCGGTTCCAGCGCTGGAACGAACAACTGGGGCATGGGTGCCGGCCTGTTGACCGTCACCTGGTGGCCGCGCGGCGGCGGTTTCTTCGCGCGCCTCGGCGCGGGCAGCGGCGGCGGCGAGATCCTGTTGCGCGAAACCGACGAGGTGGTCTCGTTCCACGAAAAAGCAACCGGCCTGTTCGGCGTCGGCTACGAATGGCAGCTCAATCGGCGCCTCGCCATCAGCCTGGCGGCCGACGGCTTCAGCTTCGACCTGGACGGCGCCACGAGCGCGAAGGACGATGTCGCCGGCGCCGGCGGTGTTTCCATCCAACTCAACTGGTACCTGTAATAGTGACACGCCGCGTACAAGAGCAGTGCGGTCAACCGGCCGCACTACTCGTCACATTGGCTGTTGCCTTGCGGCATACCCGGCATGATGGTTGTGCCGGCGGCAGCGGATGAATTCAGCGCCGGGCCTGATCGGTCGCGGTCGGATCGGAGACTCTCATGCAGCTTGAGCCCACGTTCAAGCCGGCCTCCGCGCCGAAAGCAATGGCCGGGCGCGCGCGCGCGACAGCAATCGCGCGCGCTCTCTGGCTGGTGAGCGCGCTTCTGCTCGCCGCCGTACCGGTCGGCCGCGCCCAGACCAGCCCGACCGCGGCGCCACCAGCGACCGCACCTCACCGCACGCTCACCCTCGAGTCCATCGAGCTGATCGGCACCGACCGCACCTCCCTGGCGACGGTCTTGCAGTACCTGCCGCTAATCCCGGGGCAGACCATCGACCAGGAGGCGCTCGTCGCCGCCGTGGCGGAGCTGCGCGCGAGCGAGTTGTTCGCACGCGTCGATTTCAGCACCGGCCCGGGATCGAGCCGCGGCCGCGTGATCCTCTTGCTCGAGGTCGATGAGCACGGCCTGGATTGGCGGTGGGCCGCTGGCAACTCGGACCTGGACGGCTGGTATCTGGTGCCGCTCATGGTCGAGGCGGTGAATCCCACCGGACGCGGCGACCGGCTCGATCTGCAGTTGCGATGGGGCTTTCGCCACTCGGGGCTGTTGCTCAATTACGCGCGACCGCGCGTCGGCGACGGCCGCGACTACTGGGCCGCGCGCCTGAGCGCGATCGCCACGGAACGGCCTTGGTTCGCCGACGGCGTCGAATACCGCCAGGACGTGCAAACTGCGGGAGTCGCCGGCGTTTACGGCCGGCGCTGGAATCGCAACTGGCTCGGCGAACTCGGGCTGAACCTGGCCGCCGTCTCGACCGCCAAGGAGGCGCGCGCCTACAGCGACGCGCCGGACGGCAGCGTTTCCTTCGATGATGAGATCCGAGGTGCCGCGTTGCCGCCTGGAATCCGCGACGGTCTCGGCGACGATTTCCGGGCCATCGTGCATCTGGATGTGCAGCACGATACGCGCGCGGGGGAATTGCGCGCGGGTTCGCCGGTTGCCGGCGTCTGGGGCCGGCTCAAGGGCGAAACCGTATTGCAAGGACCGCGCAGCCATTGGGGTTTGCAGGCCGACGTTCGCAGCTACCGCAACGCGCCCGGCGGCGCCCTGGCGCTGCGCACGCGGGGCGCGGTCGTGACCGAACGGGCGCCGTACTACGATCGTCTCTACCTGGGCGGTATGTACTCGGTGCGGGGCTTCCCGACCCACTCGCTGTCGGCGCCGGGCGGCGACACTTGGCTCTGGTCCAGCTCGCTCGAATACCGCAGCCGTATTCTCGGCGACGCGAGGGGCACCAAGCTGGCCGGCTTGCTGTTCGTCGACGCCGGCGCCGCAGGGACGTTCGACGGTGATGATTGCCCCGGTGTCGCGGTCGGCGCCGGTTACGGGGCGCGGCTGCGCGTCTGGTGGCTGGATTGGATCGGGATCGACGTGGGTTTCCCGCTCACGCGCCGGCCGATCGACCAACGTTTCCAGGTCACCGCCTCCATCGGATGGTCGTTCTGATGCAGCGAGCGGTGACGGCGCTGTTCCTCGTCTGCCCGCTGTTGGCGGCGGCGCCGGCACAGGCGACCGGCGAGCCCGCCCGGGTGACCGCCGTGACCCCCGCGCGCGCGGGTGCTCTCGTGGTGGCGCATCTGACCACCGTGGACCTGCCGGGCGAGAAGCTGTTGCAGTCCATGCGCTCGGGCTTGACCTCGTCGGTGCAACTGGACCTCGTATTGCTGGACGAACAACTACAAGAGCTGGGCGGCAACAGCCTCTCGCTGCAACTCGGCTTCGACCTGTGGGACGAGGTATTTTCTGTGCATACCGCAGACTGCGAACGCCGTTTCCGCTCACTCGCCGAGCTACAGGAGTACCTGACCAACCTCGCGGCGGTACCTGTGATCACCACGGACCGCTTGTCGCCGCGCGCGCGATATCGGCTGCGCGTCGGCCTGCGGGCCCACGCCATCGCGCCCGCGCAGCAAGAGCGGGTCGAGGATGTCATCGCCGGCAATCCGCGATCGCGCCGCGAGGGCCAGAACCGGCAGGAAGCCTCGGTCTCGCTCGGCCGTCTGATCCGCCTGTTCTACAAGAGCGGCGACCGCAGCGACGGAACGCAGGAGACTTTGTCCGACTGGTTCCGTCTCGAGGAGCTCCGCGATGAAACGCATTAGCACGCGCCTGGCGATCTCGTTCCTCCTGGTGGCGTTGTTACCGACGTTGCCCTTATCGCTGGTGGTGCGCGATCTGCTCGAACGGCGCTTCGGCCCGGCGATCGCCGATCCGCTCGAGCAGGCGCTCGCAGCCGGCCTGGCCGAGAGCAGAGCCTATTTCCAATTGTTGCGCGCCCAGTTCCAGACGAGGGCGGCCGCGGTCGCCGTCGTGGCGGGCGAACAGGCCGTGTTGCTGGACGAGCAGGGCCGCGCGCAACCCACCGGCGCGCTGGCGGCGCTGTTGGCGGCGCGGCCGGAGTTGCTCGGGAACGCTGCCGCGCTGCCGGTCACGGCCGGCGAGACGGTCGCGATTCCCGAGCGCTTTGGCGACGTGCTGGCGACCGCCGTCGTACGCGACGGCGGACCGCCGGTCATCGTGCTGCAGCACCTGCCGGTGGGCATGATGGACAGCGCCCGCGCGCTGGCCGAAGGGCTGGGCCTGCTGCGCGCCGTGCGGGGCGAGCAGGGCCGGGTCGTGTTGAGCTTCGTCGGACCGTTCCTGCTGGTCTACGCCGTCCTGATCCTGGTCGCCCTGGGCGCCGGTGCGCTCTGGACGCGCCGCATGGTGGCGCCGCTGGAAGCCTTGGTCGGCGCCACGCGCCGCGTCGCCGGCGGGGATCTGGAGTTCCGCGTCGCCGCGCACGGTCCCGGTGAGGTGGGCGAGCTCGTACGCTCGTTCGACACGATGATCGGCCGCCTCCTGGAGCAGCGCCGCGATCTGGCGCGCCTCGAACGCGCCGCGGCGTGGCGCGGCATGGCGCGCACCCTCGCCCACGAGGTCAAGAATCCGCTGACACCCATCCTGTTGGCGGTGCAAGAAATGCGCGACAGTTACCGCGGCGGCGACGAGAGATACCGTGCGCTCCTGGACGAATGCACCACGATCGTGGGCGAGGAAGTGGAGAGCTTGCGCCGGCTGGTGCGCGAGTTCGGTGAGTTCGCCAAGCTGCCCAAACCCGAGTTGCGGCGGGACGATCTCAGCGAACTGGCGCGCGACCTGCAGCATCTGTACGGCGAGCGTCTGACGCTCGGCGGCGGCACAACACCGCTCTGCGGCTGGTTCGACGCAGGCGCGATGCGCCGCGCGCTGATCAATCTCATCGACAACGGTCTGGCCGCCTGCCGCGAGGCTGGCGTGCCCGAGCGGGTTGAAATTAGCCTCGCGCCCGCGACGCCCGGAGCCCACCTGACCGTGCGCGACCGGGGGTCGGGCATTCGTGCCGAGAATCTGGACCGTATCTTCGAACCAGATTTCACCACCAAGGGCGACGGGATGGGATTGGGACTGGCCATCGTGCAGGGTATCGTCGCCGGCCACGGCGGCATCGTGCGCGTCGCCAGCACACCCGGCGTCGGGACGGCCTTCACGATCGAGCTGCCGTTGACGCCGGTCGGCGCCGGTCTCGATCCGGACGGGGAAGTTGAAGCATGAGCCGCCACGTCTTGATCGTCGACGACGAGAAGAACATCCGCCGCACCTTCGGCCTCGTGCTCGAGAGCGAAGGCTTCACGGTGTCGACCGCGGAGACTGGCGAGGCAGCCCTCGCCCAATGCCGCGAACAAAAACCCGACGCTGTGGTGCTGGACGTCAAGCTGCCCGGCATCGACGGCATCGAAACACTGCGCCGCCTGCGTGAAATCGAGCGCGAGCTGCCGGTGATCATGATCTCGGGCCACGCCACCATCGCCACCGCGGTCGAGGCCACCCGCGTGGGCGCGTTCGACTTCGTGGAGAAGCCGCTCAGCAAAGAGCGCCTGTTGGTGGCGATCCGCAACGCCCTGGAAGTCCGCTCGCTCGGGCGCGAAGTGCGCGCGCTGCGCGCCCGCGACCGCCGCCGGCACTTGATGGTGGGCGAGTCGCCGCCGCTGCGCGCCATTCGCGAACAGATCGCCCAGGTCGCGCCGACCGGCGCGCGTATTCTCATCACGGGCGAGAACGGCACGGGCAAGGAACTGGTGGCCCGCGCCGTGCACGAGGCCAGCGATCGCCGCCGCGGTCCGTTCGTTAAAGTGAACTGCGCCGCCATCCCTGAGGAGTTGATCGAGAGCGAACTGTTCGGCGCAGTCAAGGGCGCGTATACCGGTTCGACCCAGTCGCGCGACGGGAAGTTCCTGCAAGCGAACAAAGGCACGCTCTTTCTGGACGAGATCGGCGACATGTCGCTCAAGGCCCAGGCCAAGGTGCTCCGCGCCCTGCAAGACGGCGAGATCGAGCGTGTGGGCGGCAGCCAGACGTTGCGCGTGGACGTGCGCGTGCTCGCGGCCACGAATAAGGACCTGTCTGCCGAGATCAGGGCCGGCCGCTTCCGCGAGGACCTCTTCTTCCGCCTGAACGTCGTGCCGGTGCACGTGCCGCCGCTGCGGGAGCGGCGCGACGACATCCCGCTGCTGGCCGAGCACTTCTTGTCGGCGTACCTGGACGAGAACGGGTTGCCCGCGCGTCAGTTCACGCCCGAAGCCCTGCAGTTGCTGCGTACGTTGCCCTGGCCCGGCAATATCCGCGAACTGAGCAACGCGGTGGAGCGCCTGGCCATTCTGACCCGGAACCCGCGGATCGGCCCGGACGACCTGTTGCGCCACGGCATCGGCGTCGACCTCGCGGCGGCCGGACAGGCGGCGGCGCCGCGAGGCACCGCCGCGGGCGACGATGATCTGGAGATCCCCGCCGCGGTGATGCGCGCCGGCGGCCTGGTGGCCGCGCGCCAGGAGTTCGAAAAACGCTGCATCCTGGCCGCCCTGACCGAAGCGGCCGGCAACGTGTCCCAGGCGGCGCGTTTGCTGGGAATCGATCGCACCAACCTCCACAAGAAGATCCAGACCTACGGTCTAGGCTCCGGACGGGAAGGAGGGAACGACCCGTGAAGCGACGGTTGGTCCTGCTGGCTTGCGCCCTGCTGGCCTGCGCGCTGCTGCTGGCCGACGCTGGCCGCGCCGTAGAGGCGCCGAGCGCGGCTGCGCCAGGCGGCGCGGTCAAGCTGCGCGGTTGGTTCCTTGGCGCGCAGGCGGCGGCCGGCGGGCGCGATCACTGGAACGTGTTCGGTCGCGACCTGCTGCCGCCGGCGCCGGTCGCCGACCCGAGCGGCGGCTTCGGTGTGCATTTCGGCCGGCGCTGCGGCGCCCGTTTCATGCTGGGACTGCAGCTCTGCGTCATCGCGCATGACCTCGAAGGTCTGACCGAGCAACTCTACGATTTGGAACTGCTGCTGACCGGCACGGTCCTGTTCAACGCCTACGGCGCGTTACAGCCCTTTGTCCGCGGCGGCTTCGGTCTCGGTGTCGTGGCAACGGAGAACACCGAGGAACTCCCGGACACGGTGGCGGTCGGCACCGCGGCCATCGCGGGCGCCGGCCTGCAAGTGCGGCTGAGCAGCCGCTTCAGTCTCGAGGCCGAGGCGGCAGCCAACTTCTCGAACTTCTTCGAAGTCCATACCGACCGAGACGGTATGACCGGAGAAAAGGACTGGCGCGTCAGAACTTCGCAGGTCGGCTGGCGCGTCGGACTGGGCATGATGATCTGGTTCTGAATCTCGGGGTCCGTTAAGCCGCATCCACGGCCACGGCTTTCCTCGGCCAGCCTGTGAATCCTCGCTACGGTGCCCCCTCACGCTGTGCGCGACGTGGGCTCGCGCCCAGTGCTCCGCGCAGTCTTTTCAAACCCGTAAACACATTCGTTACTACATGTTACAAGACAGGCCACGCGTGTCGCCTCCTGGCATATCACCTGCAATTCTTCCGGGCGAGTCCATCACCCGCACCTGCGACGGAGGATTAGGTCATGCTCGAAGCAACCGCGCGGTTCTTTCAGGCCGGCGGCCCCATGATGTGGGTCATCTTGGCGGTGCTCGCCGCCGCCGCGGCGATCATCCTCGAGCGGCTGCTCTTCTTCCGGCGGGCCGCGCGCGCCGATGTCGGCCGCGACGCCGCCGCGGCCATCGGCCGTTTGATCGAGGACGACGCCCGCGGCGCCCTGGCTGTTCTCGCCGGCGCCGACCCGGCGCACGCCCTGATGCGACGGGCGGTAACGTCGGCGCTGGACGGCGCTGACCCCGGCGAGATCCGCGCCGGCGTCGAAGAACTCGCCGTCGTGGAAATGCCGCGCTTCGGCCGCCGACTCGGCGACCTGGCCACCCTCGCGAACGTGGCCACGTTGGCC
>JAQULN010000013.1 GCA_028718575.1 Candidatus Krumholzibacteriia bacterium
CGCTCTTGATCAAGACCACACCGGAAGGAGCGCGGGACTACGTCGTGCCGAGCCGGATCCATCACGGCCAGTTCTACGCCCTGCCGCAGTCGCCTGAACTCTACAAACAGATTCTCATGGCCAGCGGGGTGGATCGATATTTCCAACTGCCCCGCTGCCTGCGCGACGAGGACCTGCGCAAGGACCGTCAGCCGGAGCACACCCAGATCGATCTGGAGATGAGCTTCGTCAGCGAGACGGAGATCTTCAGTCTGGTCGAGGAGCTCATGGCGGCGGTGTTCGCCGAAGCGGCCGGCATCACGCTGGCCACGCCGTTTCCGCGCTTGCCGTACGACCAGGCCATGGACATCTACGGTTCGGACAAGCCGGACCTGCGGTTCGGCTGCCCGTTGCAGAACCTCGACGACCTGGTGCCGCGCTGTGGCTTTTCGGTGTTTACCGAGGCGCTGGCCGCCGGCGGCACCGTGCGCTGTCTGCGCGCCCCTCAGCTGGCCGGGTACAGCCGTAAGCAACTCGACGAGCTCGAAGCGCTGGTCAAACGGCGCGGGTTGGCCGGGCTCGCGCGGACCAAGGCGCTCAGCGACGGTTGCGACGGCGGCATCGCCAAGTTCCTGACCCCGGAATTCCAGCAGCGGCTGCACGCTCGTCTTGGCTGCCAGGCCGGCGATCTGATCCTGTTCGGCGCGGGTCCCCGCCAAAAAGTCCTGACCGCGCTCGGCGAACTGCGTCTGGACCTGGCCGCCCGCGAGCATTGGATCCAACCGGGACAATGGGCGCTGGCCTGGATCCACGATTTTCCGCTCTTCGAGTGGGACGAGTCCGCCGCGGGCTGGGCGGCGTGCCACCACATGTTCACGATGCCGCGTCCGGAATACGTGGACAGCCTGGAGGCTGATCCGGGCGCCGCGCGAGCGCAGCTCTACGATCTGGTCTGCAACGGCGTCGAACTGGGCTCCGGCAGCATCCGCATCCATCGCCGCGACCTGCAGGAACGGGTCTTCAAGCTCGTGGGGATGGAGCCGGCCGAGTACCTGGCCAAGTTCGGTTTCTTTCTGGAAGCGCTCGGCTTTGGCACACCACCGCATGGCGGGATCGCGCTGGGGCTGGACCGGCTGGTGATGTTGCTGTGCGGCGCCCCGAGCCTGCGCGAGGTGATCGCGTTTCCGAAGACAACGCTGGCGGTCTCGCCGCTGGACGGTTCACCGGGGCCGATCAGCGCGCAGCAGCTCGCCGAACTGCATCTGCAGATCGCGCCGCCGGGCGCGCCCAAGGACACGGACCGATGAGCGGCGAGCACGCGCGCCGGACCGAGGAAATCCGCTTCGACCTGCGAGGCATCGACCAGATCGCGCTGTGCGGCCCTGCCGACCAGAACCTGCGGCGGCTCGAACGCGATTTCGACGGTACGGTCGCGGCGCGCGGCGACCAGTTGCGCATCGTCGGTCCGCCGGCGCAGGTCCCGTTGATCCGCGACGTGGTGGCCGATCTGCTCGAGCGGGTCCGACGCGGCCAGCGGATCGATGTCGTGACGGTCGAATACCTGCTGGCGAGCCACGGCGGCCTGGCTCCGGACAGCGAAGCGTTGGACGCGGAAACCGCGCCGCTGCTCTACGCCAGCGGTTCGCGGCGGGCCGTGCGGGTGCGCTCGGCCGGTCAACAGAAATACGTCGCCGCCGTGCGCGAACACGATGTGGTGTTCGTGGTCGGCCCCGCCGGCACTGGCAAGACCTATCTGGCCGTCGTGCTGGCGATGGATTATCTCAAGCGTAACCTGGTGGACCGGATCATCCTCGTACGTCCGGCGGTCGAGGCGGGCGAGCAACTCGGCTTCTTGCCCGGCGATCTGCAAGAGAAGATCAATCCGTACCTGCGGCCGCTCTATGACGCGCTGTCGGATCTGCTGGGTCCAGCCCGCATCGGCAAATACATGGAATCCGGGGTCATCGAGGCCTCCCCGTTGGCGTTCATGCGCGGGCGCACCCTGAACAACGCCTTCGTGATCCTCGATGAAGCGCAGAACACGACGGTCGGGCAGATGAAGATGTTTCTGACCCGCCTCGGCAACCAGGCCAAGGCGGTGATCACCGGCGACGTCACGCAGATCGACCTGGTTCCCGGCGAACGTTCCGGCCTCGTGCACGTCCGCACCATCTTGGCCGGGACCGAAGGGGTCGCGTTCGTGGATCTCGACAGCCGCGACACCCAGCGTCATCCCCTGGTGCGGCGGATCGTCGACGCCTTCGCCGATTCCGAGCGCGCCGGCGTTCTGCCGCCCGAGTCCACCGGCGCGGGCGAACCCGCGACCATGAGCGAACCGCCGGCGGCGCCACAAACAGAGCCGGATCGACTGCCGCCCGCACTGCCACCTGATGCCGAGGGAGCCTAGCATGCTCCGCTGGTTGGAAAAGTTGCAGCGACGCTTCGCCGGCCCCGGTCGCGATGGCTGGATGGTTCCGCGCGGGTCGGCGCCGGTGGCGACAATCGACAAGCGGTCGCTCGGCATCTGGCCGCTCGCGGCGGGCGTGGTCCTGGCCCTGCTGCACCTGTTGTTGTTTCCGCCGCTGCCGCGTATCGGACTGGGGGAATTGGCGGCCGTGGGCGAGGTCGCCGAGACGGACATCCGGGCACCGTTCCCGTTCTCGGCGCCGTTGGTTGCCCAGGACGTGGAGATGCGCCAGATCCAGCGCGTGCTGGAAGAGCCGCCGGTGCTGCGGCGCCTGGAAGCTGCGCGCCAGCAGGGGAATCTGGCGCGACTACGCGTGTTTGCCGAAGCATTGCGCCACGCCAGCAGCGTGGCAGATCTGACGTTGGCGGAGCGACGCCAACTCTTGGCGGTGCAATTTCCCTACCTCAACGACGAACGGGAACTCGAACGGGCGCTGACCACGCCGGAACTGGAACCGCTGCTTGCGGCCATGGAGACCGCGCTCAACGAGGTCACTAGCCGCGGCGTGGCCGACATGCTGCCGCCCGGCCAGTTCAACCGCGTTCTCGTCGTGGACGACCGGGCCGAAAGCCTCCGCGACCTGCCGTCGATCACGGCGCAGGGACGACTGTTGGAGGTATTGTGGGAGGCGTTGCGGCGGGCGGGTCTGGGGCCCGACGAAGCGGTCTGGGTGGCGCCGCTGTTGCGGCGGTTCGTGACGCCCAACTTGATCTATGACGCCGAGGAAACGCGCATCCGCCAGGATCTCGCCCGGCAGATGGTGCCGACGAGCCACGAATTCATGCAGAACGAAAAGATCATCGGGGCGGGCGAGCGGATCACCGAGCAACAAGGACTGTTCCTGGAAGCTTTGCGGGAACAATTGCGCAGCAAGCACGGCGAGACCGTCGGATCGGTCGCGCGCGCGGTGGTTTGGTTGGTTCGGTTGTTGATTGTCCTTTTAGTGATCGGCGTGTTCGGCTGGCTGGGCTGGACCTATTTCCCGGATTTGTTGCAGAACTGGCGCCCCGTGGTCGCCTTGCTGCTCTTTTTGGGCCTGGGGCTGGCCGGAGCCGCCCTGGCCTTTTCCAGCCCGCGTCTGGGCGCCTTTGCCGTGCCCATGGCCCTGGTGGCGCTCTTGACCACGGTTCTGTTCAAGGACCGCGCGGGGTTTGCGGCTGGTCTGCTGCTGGCGGCGCTGCTGGCGATCCTCCCCGACACGCGGTCGCTGGATTTGACGGCTCTGCTGCTGTTGGGTTTGGCGACGGTCATGGCCGTGCGCCGGATCCAGAAGCGCAGTCAGTTCTATCAGATCATCGGGTTCTTGATCCTGTTCTCCCTGGTGCTGCTCGTGTTGGTGCGCGCGGCGGACAATCAACCGCTGCGCGCGGTGGGCTGGGAGATTGTCGTGGTCGTCCTGACCCCGGTGGCGTCGGTGATGTTGGCGCAGTTTCTGCTGCCTTTGCTGGAACCGATGGTCGGCATCTCCTCGGACCTGACCCTGCTCGAACTGTCGGACCTCAACCACCCGCTCTTGAAGCGGATGGCGCTCGCGGTGCCCGGCACCTATCACCATAGCCAGGTGGTCGGCCAGTTGGCGGAACAGGCGGCGCGGGCCATCGGCGCCAACGCCTTGCTGGTGCGCGTCGGCGCGTTGTTCCACGACATCGGCAAGATGCTCAAACCCGAGTACTACGTGGAGAACCAGCGACCGGGGCAAGGCGGCAACAAGCACGACGAACTGACGCCTAGCATGAGCGCCCTGATCATCGCCTCCCACGTGCGCGAGGGCATCGAACTCGCGCGTCGCTGGCGTCTGCCGCGCGAGGTGATTGATTTCATTCCTGAACACCATGGTACCCAAGTGATGGAATATTTCTACCACAAAGCGCTCGAGGGCGATGCCAACGAGACCGTCAAGGTGGACGATTTCCGTTATCCCGGCCCGAAACCGCGCCGCCGCGAGACGGCGATCCTGATGCTCGCCGATGCGGTCGAAGCGGCAACGCGCTCGTTGGCCAAGCCGACGCCCAGCCGCATCAAGGAGATCACCAAGCAGATTTGCGACAAGCGCATGCTCAGCGGTGAGTTGGACGAATCGAATCTGACGCTCAGCGACGTGGCCCGGATCCGCGAAGCGTTCATCCCCTTGCTGACGGGCATCCATCACGCGCGCATCGCCTACCCGGGTCAGCGGGGCCGCGAAGAGGAAAAGCGCGAAGTCCGGAGCGACGAAACTTGAAGCTGACGCTGGTCGAGCGCCGGCCGCAGGCGGCGCCGCCGCCGTTGACAGCGGCGCAATTGGCCGCGCTGGTTGCCGACCTCGGTTGCGCGTCCTGGCTGGTCAACGTGGTCCTGGTGACGGACCGGGAGATGGGCGAGCTGCGGCAGCGGTGGTACGGAGGCGAAGGCGTGACCGATGTGCTGTCGTTCAGCTACCTCGAGACCGCCGGCCTCGGACCGCCGCAGTTGGCAGTTGCCTGCGGCAGCGCGGCGTGCGATCTCTGGATCTTGACCGAGCCGGAGGCCGAGGCGACGCTGGTCGGCGAGGTCGTGCTGGCGCCGGCATACGTCGCCCGGGGCGCGCGCGCGGCGGGCTGGGATCTGGCCGCGGAATGGGCGTTGCTCGTGGTGCATGGCTGCCTGCATATCCTGGGCTGGCGGCACGATCATGCGGCGCAGCGGCAGTCGATGCGCGCCGAGGAACGGGAGATCCTGGCGCGCGCCGGTTTTACGCATCCGCTGCCGCCGGAGACGACGGAGGCTTGAATGGAAGACGTGCCGGATTTCGTGCCCACCGCGGGCACCTTCATCCTGGCGGGGGCCTGCTATCTCGGTGCGATGCTCATGGCGGGCTTGTTGGCCGCCTGTCATCGGCTCAGCGCGCTCGATCGCAACCGCCTGCTCGAACCGGAACGCCTCGGGCCGGTGGTCTACCGCTACTTGACCGCCGCGCGCCGGTCCGAGTTGACGATCAGCAGCCTGTATCTGACCGCCACCGTGCTGGGGGTCTTCGCTTGCGGGCGGCTGCTGGCGGGGGTCTGGATTGGTGAACTGGGAGTGCGGTTTCACGTCGTGTTGGCGGTCTTGGTTGTCGTGGCCTGGACCTTCGGAGCGCTGCTCTTTCGGATCATGGCCTCCGGTACGGCCGTCGGCTACGTGCGCGTCGTCGGCACGCTGGTCTGGCCGCTGACTTGGTTACTGCGGCCCTGGGTGGGTTTGCTGCTCGTGATCATGGACCGCCTCGATGACACGCTGTGGGCCTCGGCCGCGCAGCCGCTGCTGTCGACGGGCGAGATCCGCAGCTTGATCGACGACGACGAGGACGAGGTGGATCTCGACGCGGACGAGCGCGCCATGATCCGCAGCATCTTCGCGTTCCACGACACTGCGGTGCGTGAGATCATGGTGCCGCGCATCGATGTGGTGGGCTTCGAGCAGAGCGCCCCGCTCGACGAGGTCATTGCCACGGTCAATGACTGCCGCCATTCGCGCTTGCCAGTCTACGACGGCAGCATGGACCGCGTGGTCGGCGTGCTCTACGCCAAGGACCTGTTGGACCTCGTACGCGACGGCCGCGTCGTCGCGGGCGGTCGCACGCTGGCCGACCTCATGCGGCCCGCTTATTTCATCCCAGAGAGCAAGAAGATCGACGAGGTTCTGGACGAGTTCCGCGCCAAGAGGATCCACATGGCGGTGATCATCGACGAGTACGGCGGCACTGCCGGCATCGTGACGCTGGAGGATGTGCTCGAGGAGATAGTCGGCGAGATCGAGGATGAGTTCGACGAGGACGAACCGCTCTATGCCTGGCAGGATCCCGCCACCTTGCAGGTCGATCCGCGGATCAATCTCGAGGATCTCGCCGCGGTGCTCGGACGCGCGCTGGTGACCGGCGATGACGACAGCAGCGAGACGCTCGGCGGGCTGATCTACGAGGCGGCGGGCAGCGTGCCGGCCGCCGGCGATACCGTCAAAGTCGGCGACCTCGACGTGACGGTGGAAAAGGTCGAGGACCAGCGCATTCTGCAGGCGGTGATCCGTTCACCGCAGCCCCTGCCCGGCTGGCCGCGCGAACAACAGCCGCCGCCGCCCGAGGATCCGCGGACCGCCGCCGAGCCGCGGGACGCCCGCGCGGCCGGTAGCGGCGAGGAAGACTGACTTGGCCAAGAAACTGCAGCGTTATTTTCTGACCGGCCTGTTGGCGGTGGCGCCGTTGGCGATCACCTCATGGGTGCTGTGGAAATTCTACGAGCTGATCGCGGCGACCATGCGGCCGTGGCTGCAACGCATCCCGCACCTGACCGAGTCGTATCCTGACTTCGTGTTGACGGCCATCGCGTTTGCGAGCTTCCTGTTCGTGATCACGCTGGTGGGCCTGGCCACGCGCAGCCTAGTCGGCGTCGCGTTTTTCAACGTGGTCGAGCGGCTGGTCGAGCGCATACCCGTCGTCAAGACTATTTTTACGGGCACCAAGCAGATTGCCACCGTGTTCCTGGCCGACAAAAGGTCGGCCTTCCAGCACGTCGTGCTCTTCGAATATCCGCGCCCAAGGTGTTTCAGCCTGGGGTTCGTGGCCCACGACGAGCCGCAGCACCCCATGGTCAACGTGTTCCTACCGACCACGCCCAACCCGACCAGCGGCTACCTGCTGCTGGTGCCGCGGGCGCACGTGGTGGTGTTGCCGTTGGCGATCGAGGAGGGCGTCAAGCTGATCATCTCGGGCGGCTCGGTCATGACAGCGGGCCAAGCAGCCATTTTACGCGAGGCGGCGGTGGCGCTCGACGCCAACCGCGACCAGAACGAGGTGCTGCGATGACGACCGACGGCAGCGACCGCCCCGACGGCACCGATCGCGCCGACGACGCGCGGGATGCCGACCGCGTGCTCGACCCAGCCAATTTGGAGGCGGAGCGCTATCAGTACGCCCAACGTCTGGGCGACATGATCGCGGCCCGCGACGATGCGGGCCTGGCCCAACTCGCCGCCGAACTCTCGGCCGGCGACCTCTCGGAGATCTTACGGCCGTTCTCGGTCGCCGACACGGTGCACGTTCTGCGGCAGCTCACGCCGGCTTTTTTGGCGGAGGTTCTCGCGGAGATCGACAACCGCAGTACATCGGCCTTCTTGACGCTGCTGGACCACGCGGAGATCGCCGAGATCCTCGAGGAGATGCCCTCGGACGAAGCGACCGACGTCATCGGCAGCCTCGACAGCGAACAGCAGGAGCTGGTGCTGGCGGCGATGGACGCGGACGAGCGGGCCGAAGTCGTGGACCTGCTGCAGTACGGTCCCGAAACGGCGGGCGGCCTGATGGGCAAGGAGGTCCTTTTCTGCCGCGACGATCAGACCTGCGGCGAAGCGGTGATGGGTTTGCGCGCTCACGACGAGGACGAGTTGGAGGAGATGCACTTCGTCTTCGTCACCGACGAGCGTGGGCATCTGGTCGGCCGCGTACCCCTGTTCCGGCTCTTGTTGACGCCGCCGGCGACGCCGATTCTGCAGGTGATGGAGCCGGATCCGCTGTATGTGCACGTGGACCTCGACCAGGAAGAAGTCGCGCAGTTCATGATGACGCACGACCTGATCACGCTGCCGGTGGTGGATCACCGGCACCGGCTGGTCGGTCGCATCACCGCGGACGATGTGCTGGACGTGTTGGAGGAGGAGGCGACCGAGGACATCTCCCGCATGGCCGGCGTCTCGGTCGCGGAGTTCGGCGAGCAATCGTCGACGCGTGTGGCGCGGTCGCGCCTGCCTTGGCTGCTAGGGGGGCTGGCGGGCCAGTTCGGCGCCATCCTGGTGATGCAGCGTTTCGAACAGAGCCTGACCAACCTCGTGGCGCTGGCGTTCTTCATCCCGGCGATCATGGCCATGGCCGGCAACGTCGGGATCCAGACCAGCTCCGTGGTGGTGCGCGGCCTGGCCACCGGCGAGGTGGATTACTTCCACCTGGGCCGCCACTTGCTGCGGGAGCTCTTCATCGCGCTGTTGCTGGGCTCTGTGATCGGCGCTTGTCTGTTCGGCATCGGCAGCGTGGTGGTCGGCAACTTGAGCCTCGCCGTCGTGCTGGGGTTGTCGATGTTGCTGGTGATCATCTTCGCGGCCACGGTCGGCACCGGCGTTCCGCTCTTGCTACACCGGCTCGGGATCGATCCTGCCGTGGCCACCGGCCCGTTCATCACGACCGCCAACGACGTGTTCGGTCTGTTGATCTATCTGGGCCTGGCGACGTTGATGCTGAGTTTACGCAACGGCGGCGGTCCATGAGCCTTTTACCGCGGCCCAGCGGCAGCGGGCGAGGCTTCGTGCTGCGCGCGTGGCCGACGGGCGAGACCAGCGTCGTGGTCGCGGTTCTCGTCGACGGCGTCGGTTTGTTGAGGCTGTTGGCGAAGGGCGCCCGCGAACAACACTCGCAGTTGCGGCCTCTGGTGCAGCCCGGGCGGCTGGCGGATCTGGAGTTCTCGCTGGATCCTGCGCGTGAGCTGCAATACCTGCGCGGCGGCACCGTGTTACTGGATCCGCTGGCCGTGTCGCCGACCTTGGAGAGATCGGTCTACCTGCTGGCCGCGCTCGAAATCATCGACTGTTGCCGGCCCGGCCACGGTCATGAGACCGGGCTATTTACGCTTTGCGAGGCCTATGTCGAAGTACTATCCTGCGCCGACCCCGGCCGCGAGGCGGCGCTGTACTACGCGTTCGAGATCGCGCTGCTGGAGTTGCTGGGGGTGCGCCCCGAGCTGGAGATCTGCACGCACTGCGGAGCGCGCCGAGCGCAGGCGGCCGACGGCGTTGCTTGGCTGAGTCCGGCGGCGGGCGGTCTGGTTTGCGGCGGTTGCGTCGACGCGGGCGTCGAGGGCGGCGGCGCGGCGGTCACGCGCCGTCTGACCCCGGCGGATCTGGCGGCGTGGCCGGAGCTGGCCGCGGCGCCCCGGATCTGGCCCGTGCAGCCTTTGGCCCGCGAGGCCGCGCGCAACTGGGGCGTGATGCTGCACCGGTTTCTCGAGTACCATCTGCCCGGGTACCGGTTGCCGGCGTCGCTGGCGTTGCTGCGCGGACAGCCGCGATGAGCTTGACCGGGCGGAAAGGATCTGTTTTGCGGGACTATCAAGACATGATCGCCGCCCTGCAGGATTTCTGGCGCGCGCGCGGCTGCGTTATGCTGCAGCCTTACAACTCGGAAGTCGGCGCCGGCACCTTCAATCCTGCGACTTTTTTACGCGCGCTGGGCCCGGAGCCGTGGCGGGTGGCCTATGTCGAACCCAGCAAGCGTCCCAAGGACGGCCGCTACCTGGAGAATCCCAACCGCGTGCATCAGTTCCTGCAGTACCAAGTTCTGCTCAAGCCGAATCCGCAGAACAGCCAGGAACTCTATCTCGATTCGCTGCGAGCGATCGGCATCGACCCGCGCCGGCACGACGTGCGCTTCGTCGAAGACGACTGGGAATCGCCCACCTTGGGGGCGGCCGGCCTCGGCTGGGAAGTCTGGCTCGACGGCATGGAGATCTCGCAGTTCACGTACTTCCAACAGGTCGGCGGCTTGCGCTGCCAGCCTGTCTCGGTGGAACTCACCTACGGCCTGCTTCGCCTCGCCATGTTCCTGCAAGGCTGCAACCATGTGAAGGATTTGCGCTGGGGCGGCGGCCTGACCTGGGCCGACGTGATGGGCCAATTCGAGAAGGAGTACAGCGCGTTCAATTTCGAACATGCCGACGTGGAGATGTACCGCCGTTATTTCGAGGACCGGCAGCGCGAAGCCCGCACTCTGTTGGAGGCCGGGCTGGTCTATCCCGGTTACGACGCGGTGGTCAAGTGCAGCCATTTCTTCAACGTGCTGGAGGCCCGCGGCGCCATCTCCGTGACCGAGCGCACCGGCTACATTGCGCGCGTGCGCAACCTGGCGCGCCTAGCCGCGCAGACCTATGTGACCAGCCGCGAGCGCCTGGGCTACCCTCTGCTGCGGCGGGACGGAGTCACCTCATGACGGGCGACCAGAGACGCCTGCCGTTTCTACTGGAGATCGGCAGCGAAGAGATTCCCGCGCGGTTCGTGCCGACGGCCATGGCGGCGCTACAGGAGCGACTGACAGCGCTGCTCGTGGACCTGCATCTGGATGCGGATCCGGTGCGGGTCGCGGCTACGCCGCGCCGACTGACGGCGATCTGCGACAGCGTGGCCGTCCGCCAGCCGGACCGCCCCGAAGAAATCAAGGGGCCGCCGCTCGCCGTGGCCTTCGACGCCGCCGGGCAGCCCACCCGCGCCGGTCTGGGGTTTGCGAGCAAGCTCGGGGTCGCGTTCGACGCTTGCGAGCGCGGCCGCGATCAGCGCGGCGAGTATCTGCTGGTCCGCCGCACGGTGGCGGGCCGCACCGCCGCCGCCGTGCTGGCGGAACAACTGCCGTCGCTCGTCTTGTCGCTGCCGTTCCGCAAAACGATGCGCTGGGGCGATCTGGAGATCGAGTACGCGCGGCCGCTGCAATGGTTGGTCTGCCTGCTCGGCAACGAGGTGATCCCCTTGACGGTCGGCAACCTGGTGAGCGGCCGCGCGACGCGCGGGCATCGCACGTTGGCGGCCGACGCCGCCCGCGACATCGCGACGTGCGCCGACTACGCGAACGCGCTGGCGGCGCTGCACGTGGTCATCGATCCCCAGGTCCGCCGCGAGCGGATCCTGGGACAAGCCGTGGCGTGCCTGGCCGAGTTGGCCGAGCCGGCGGTTCTTGTCGCGGACGAGGAATTGCTCACCGAAGTGGTGCACCTCTGCGAACACCCGACGGCGTTCGTGGGGTCGTTCGCAACCGAGTATTTTGAACTACCGGCGGAAGTCATCACCACCGCGCTGAAATCGCACCAGCGCTACTTCGCGGTGCGGCGCGGCGATCACGGCGAGCTGCTGCCGCGATTCGTCGCGGTCCGCGACGGCGGCGCCGAGCACCTGGAAACCGTGCGCGCCGGCAATGAGCGCGTGCTGCAAGCGCGATTGGCCGACGCTCTGTTCTACTGGCGGTTCGATCAACAAAGGACTCCCGAGCAACACGCGGCGGAACTGGCGCGGGTGACCTGGCTCGAGGGCTTCGGCAGTGTCGCCGATCAGACCCGCCGCGCGGCCGCGCTGGTCGAGCACCTCTGGCAGGGCGGCCTCGGCGCCGGCGGCGATGTCCCGGCGCCTCTGCGCCGCGCCGCCGCGCTCAATCGCTTCGACCTCGTCACCGAGATGATCAAGGACGGCAAGGAGTTCACGAAGCTCGAGGGCATCATCGCTGCGCACTATGCCGCCGCCGCAGGCGAGGACCCGACGGTCTGCCGGATTCTAGCGGCCTGCCAGTTGCCGCGTTCGGCGACCGACAGCCTTCCTGGCGACCCGCTCAGCGACGTCCTGTCGGTGGCGTGGCGCCTCGATACCCTGGCGGGCTGTTGGCTGGCGGGGTTCGTTCCCACCGGCGCCAAGGACCCCTATGCGCTGCGCCGTCATGCGCTGGCTGTCCTACGCATCCTGTTGGAACGCCGGGCTCGTGTGGATCTGCGCGATCTGCTCGGCAAGGCGCTGGCGCCTTATCGCGAGTACCGACCGGACGCCGATCCGGAGACGACGGCGGCCGAATTGCTCGCGTTCATCATGGTGCGGCTGGAGACCTGGCTCACTGACAGCGGCGGGGCCGAGTTGGCGGTCGTGCGAGCGGTCCTGCCGGTGCGGGGCCAAGATCCGGCCGACGCTGCCGCCTGGATCGAAGCGCTACATAGTTTTCGTAATCAGCATGATTTTTTACTATTGGCTCGTGGTTTCAAACGCTGCACCAACATTCTAGAACGGGACGTGCTGGCCGCCGATCAGCGGCTGCTAGCGGTGGCACGCTGGCAGGCCGGCGGCCGCGGAGCCGCCGGAGAGGATTTCGGACGGTTGGTCCAAGCGCAGGAGCAGCGGTTGCATCAGGTCGTAGCCGGGTCGGTTCCGGAACTGCTCGCGGCCGAAGCAGCAGAAGACTATGTCTCTGTCTTTAAAATACTTGCTTCATTCGGCCCGGTCATCGACACGTTCTTCGACACCGTACGCGTCAATACCGACGACCCCGAGTTGCGCCAATTGCGACACAGTTTTTTACGGGAGATCCACGCGCTGTTCCAGCGCTACGCGGACTTCTCTTTGGTGGCGCCGGAGGAGGGATAGGGCGACCGGCTTCGCCATGCTGGCACCGCGATCGATTCGTCGAAGCACTGTGTTCTTTTTTGCATAAATGCCATTGACTCTGACGCGGTGTTCCTGTAAGGTAACCCTGCGACTCATGGGCAACGAGTTCCCCAATCCCCTGTGAGGTGCGCTGTCCTGGTTTCCCGCTCACTTGTTGCATCACTTGACACGTTCACAAGTCATCCAGGTCTGTGTAGCTTTGAGGAGGTTTACTCACGCGACGCGCGCAGACTGGCTGCGCAAACTGGACGGCCTTCCAAGGGAACGACTTGTCTGCTACAAAAAGTGCGTCGGTGCGTTCCATGACCGGCGCGTGAAGACTGTTCGCCAAACCATGTGTTGACCTGGTCAACGATGGGGGGAAAAGCATGAAGCGATTTGTTCTGTTAACCACAGTCTGCTTGGCTCTGGTGTTCACCGTCAACGCGTTTGCCGCCAATGCGACGCGCGACATACTGCGTCCGGCGCTTGGTGGCTCCGGCATGTTGTACGGAGAAGCAAAGGCCAGCGCGGCCAAGCAGGATACGTTCTACCTGATGGGCGGCAGCCCGACCGCCCTGGTTGGCAAGTTCGAGGACGCGGGGGGCGCCTCTCACTGGCAGGGCTTCACGTCGCTCGACCCGACGTTGCAGCCTTCGTACTGGTCGGTCACCGACAACTCTGCGCTGGTGATCAACGGCAATTACTCCGCCTGGTGCGGAATCGAATACCCGCCGCTGAATCCGCCGGCGGCCGGCCCCGGCTACGGCAACAGCTGGTTCCAGGTGTTGGCGTGGTCGTGCGAGGTCGATCCCGACTCGGACGTCTCGGTCCGCTGGGACTACAAGGTGTACTACGATAGCGAGACCGGCTACGACATCACGGCGCTGCAGTACTTCGACGGCCTCGCCTGGACATCTGCGGTCGAATTCGACGGCGCCGGGTTCTCGGACAGCTTTGTGAACTTCGTGGTGCCGCGCGGCCTGAACACGCTGCAATTGCGGATCCTGTTCGAGTCGGACGGCGCCTGGTCCGATGCGGACGGTCTGTTCCCGACCGACCGCGGCGCCTGCCAGATCGACGACATCATCATCACCGTCAACAGCGTCGTTGAGAACAGCGAGGACTTCGAAGACGGCACGTTCGGCGATTGGGAGCAGGTCATCTCCCCGAACGTCGGCGACTTCGCCGCGATGTACCGCAACCTCGGCGACCTGGACATTTGCCGTTCGAACACGTCCTCGCAGGCGGCGTTCATCGACGACGGCATCGTGGTGCCGGGTACCGGCGGGACCATCTGCATCACCTGGTGCTATGGCCCCGGCGGCTATATCGTCAACAACACTGGCGGTCTGGCCGGGCCGGATTTCGGCATCAACAACCATATCCTGAGCCCAATACTCGAGTGGCCGAGTGGGGTCGACACGGCGTATATGGAGTGGACCGTTTACCGTCATATGCTGCTGCAGACGGCGACGTGGGCCGGCCATTTCTACCGGTTTGCCGTGCGTTCGATTGACACCGGCGACCCGAATGATATGGAGTTCGCCGCCTGGCAATCGGACAACTACGTGTATTACGGCGGTCCGGACTACATCCGCACCCAGCAGGATCTAGGCGCGTACATCGTGCCGGGCGCCACGCATGTCCAGATTCGGCTCGGCGTGGAAGAGATCCGCTCGATCGGCGGTCTCGTCTTCACCGGTTATGACAACGCGCCCGCGCCGTACTTCGACGACATCGCGTTGGTGGCGTATCCTTTCGCCGGCCCGTCGATCACGACGCGCGATCTCGACGTCGCGCAGGACAACTTCCCTGAGAGCGGCGAGCTGAATTACTCGGACCTGTGCGCGAACTCCGTGCGCTTCGACATGGCGAACAGCATCTCGCCGACCGCCGACCTCTACAACAACCCCGGCGACACGATCTTCTTCGACATCGTGCCCATCCGCGCCGGCTCGACCTTGGTCATGCCGCCGAAGATGGTGGTCAAGATGAAGGCCAACCGGCTGTTCGAGTCGTGCCGGGTGCTCCCGGACGGCTTCACCTCGACTCCGATCGATGCCAACTGGGCTTTGATCGAGGGCGAAGTCGACGGTCTAGAGACCTTCACTGCCGGCGGTGCCCAGGTTCAGGACCGTTTCAACTTCGACCTGCCGGACGAATACTTCTTCTACCCCGGCGATGTGATCCACTACTACATCCAGGCCGAAGACGACCTCGGCGGTCTGACCACGCTGCCGGGCAACCTCGATTGGTTCGGCGACTTCGACCGTCTTATCTTCAACAGGCAGAGTGTCTTCGTCGTACGGGCGCTGCCGACGATGTTCAGCGATACCCCGGGCGATCAGCCGAAGATCCTCTTCTGGAACGACGCGCATGAGCGCGCTAACGAGAACGAGTGGTTCTTCGCGCTGAACAACATCGGCTACCGCGAAGGCGTCAACTTCGACCTCTACAACACCAACGGGCCTTCGTCGGGTGTCGGTAACGGCTTGGGCGGTCGTGCCAACGAGTTCCAACTCGAGCACTACGACATCCTGCTCTACTCGGTCGCCTACCTGCAGTCGATCACGCTGTCGGACGGCTCCTCGGACCTCGGTGACGACATCGGCGTCCTGGACGGCTGGTTCGGTTTCGGCGGCAAGAAGGCCTTCTTCACCGGCGACGGGCTCATTTACGACCTCAACAACAGCACCGCCGGCCAGGCGTTCATCGACCGTTACTTCAGCCTCAGCTTCCAGAACCGGTCCATCCGGGCGCTGATCAACAACCAGACCACGCCGCTGGTCAAGGCAGTGCCTGCAAACGGCGTGATCAACCGCGTGCCCGAGTGGATCGTGTACGGCGGCTGCTTGCAGGTTAACGACTTCGACGCGGTCAACGTGGTGAGTTCGACGCGGTTGGCCGAGTGGACGAACCCGGCCGGCCAGACGGGCGTGTATACTTATTCCGCGGCGTCGCTCTACAACTACGCGCCGTACACCGCCACAACGGTGTACATGCCGTATGACTTCATGAGCATCGTCAACGCTCCTGGCTACACGCCGCCGATCGGTCAGACCGGGCTCGCGGCCCGCGCGATCATCCTCGAGGACATCCTGTTCTACTTCTCGAGCCTGACGACGCTGCCGCCGACCGACGTGACGCCGGATCGGGTGTTTGCGGCGACGAACTTCCCGAACCCGTTCAACCCGAAGACCACCATTCAGCTGAACCTGCCGAGCGACGGCAAGGTC
>JAQULN010000014.1:0-1494 GCA_028718575.1 Candidatus Krumholzibacteriia bacterium
GAACGACGCGGGGGCGATTCTCGGTTTCTCGCTGGCGAATCTCGGCCCGCGAGCGCGGTATTCCGGCGGCGATCTGGCGGTCCAGTTCAATCCCGACCCCGATCAGCACGGCAACAACAGCGCGCTGCCTGCCGAGCAGTTCACGGACGAGTTCCCGCTGCCGGGCGTGTTCCGGCTCGGGATCAGCGTACCGTACGACGTTTCCGCCAGCAGCCGCCTGCTGTTCTTGGCCGAGGCATTGCATCCGAACGACAACAGCGAATCGGCCAACCTGGGCGTCGAGTGGACGTGGTCGCAGCGGTTGGCGCTGCGGGTCGGCTACCAGACCTTGTTCCAGGAGGACGGCGAACTGGGGCTAACCGCCGGTTTCGGCGTCGAGGGCCCGATCGGCGCCAACCGTTACCATTTGAGCTATGCCTGGGCCGGTCACGATCATCTGCAGGACACGCACCGCATCACGCTCGTGCTACGATTCCACTGAGCCGGCGTGATGCGCAGGAAAAGGAGACCGCAGTGAAGCCGATCATGAGAGCTGCCGCCGTCGCCACGCTGGTCGCCGCGGGTTGGGCGGCCGCGGGCTTCGGCGACGCCGCAGACGCCGGAACCGCGCCGGCGTCCGCAGGCCGTTCGCTCACCACCGCCGCGCTGCTGGATTCTCTGCAACGCACAGGATTCGCGTATTTCTGGGAACAAGCCAACCCGGTCAACGGCCTCATCCGCGACCGCAGCCAGCCGGGGTCACCGTGCAGCATTGCAGCGCAGGGCTTCGGTATCTCGGCCATCTGCATCGGCATCGACCACGGTTGGGTCTCGCGGGAAGCGGGCCGCGCCCGCATCTTGCTCGGTATGCAGACGCTCTGGAACGGCCCGCAAGGCGACGCCGCCTTCGGCACCAATGGCTACCGCGGACTGTTCTACCATTTTCTGGACATCAACTCCGGTTTGCGCGCCTGGAGCAGCGAGCTGTCGACGATCGACACGGCGCTCTTGATGGCCGGTGTTCTCGACGCCCGCCAGTATTTCGACACGGACGACCCCGGCGACAGCGAACTGCGCGCCCTCGCCGACTCACTGTACCTGCGGGTGGACTGGGACTTCATGCGCAGCGGCGGCGGCGCCATCCGCATGGGTTGGCAGCCGGGCACGGAGTTCGCCGGCTTCGGCTACTGGATCGGCTACAACGAGGCGATGATCCTGTACCTGCTGGCGCTCGGTTCGCCGACCTATCCGGTGCCCGAGTTCACCTGGGCCTACTGGGTAACGGGCTACCAGTGGCAGACGCATTACGGCTACAGCTTCGTGATCTTCCCGCCGCTCTTCGGCCACCAGTACTCGCACTGCTGGGTCGATTTCCGCAATCTCTGGGACGATTACATGCAATGGCGCGGGATCACCTACTTCGAGAATTCCCGCCGCGCGACGCTGGCGCAGCGCGAGTATTGCATCGCCAACCCCGGCGGCTGGGCGGGCTACGGGCCCGACGCCTGGGGCCTG
>JAQULN010000014.1:1504-15160 GCA_028718575.1 Candidatus Krumholzibacteriia bacterium
GACCGCTTCGGACGGCCCGGACGGCTATCTCGCCCACGGCGCGCCGCCCGCGCAGAACGACAACGGCACCATCACGCCGACCGCGCCGGCCAGCTCGATCGCGTTCGCGCCCGAAGTCGCGATTCCCGCCCTGCACAACCTCTACGACACGTACGGCGATGTGCTCTGGGGACCCTACGGTTTCAAGGATGCGTTCAACCTCTCGCGGTTCTGGTTCGGCAACGACTACATCGGCATCGACCAGGGTCCGATCGTCATCATGATCGAGAACTACCTCAACGAGCGCGTCTGGGACCGTTTCATGACCAATCCTTACGTGCAGACCGGCCTCGCGCGCGCCGGCTTCCAATCTGTGGTCGCCGTGGGCGACGGCGCAGCCGATGCCACGCGCCTTGTCGTCGACCAAAACATGCCGAATCCGTTCCGCGGCACCGCGACCATTGCCTATCGCCTGGCCGAACCGGGTCAGGCCACCTTGCGCATCTACGACCTGCGCGGGCGTTGCCTGCGCACCGTCGTTGCCGATCGCGCCGACAAGGGCCCCAACCAGATCACCCTGGACGCCGGCGGTTTGCCGAGCGGCGTCTATTTATACAGCATCGAAGCCGGCAACAACCGAGTCTGGCGGCGATGTGTCGTCATCCGTTGACGGCGACTGGATGGACCGGTCGCAAAAGGAGGTGAACCCGAGTTCGAGGATATTGATCTTGGCGAATCGTCGTTTTACGAAGTGTCACCACCATCTACAGGAGGCTCGCTCATGAAAAGGACACTCATCTCGACGCTGTTGGCGTTACTGGTCGCAGGCACGGCCTTGGCGACGGAAGTCCCCAACAGCGCTGCCATCTTCCTGCGTGTTTTCAACGACTGCCCGTTCTCGCTCGTCTCGGCAGTCGACAACTATCCCACGCTGATCGCGATCGAGGACATCAAGGACAACTGCGGGACGGCCGGCTGGGCGAACCGCCACGCCTGGCGCTTCTCGCAAGACGACGCGACGGAGCAACTCTTCGCCAACCACAATGGTTTCCGCTTCGGCGCCGATCTGACGATCAGCGGCACCGGCGAAGCGGAGGCAGGCATCGGCATCTCGCCCTGGTGGTCTCCGCTCGTCGACGGTGTATTCAACTTCCGCACCACCGACGGCGAGATCGCCTGCTTCGGCGGCCGGTTGCCGTTCTATTCGTTCACCGCCGACCAAGGGCTCACGTACGTCAAGGGAACCACGGTCCACGTCGAGATCATCTACATGCCCAACGGTCTCTCCGAAGAATTCCCCGGGACGATCGAGTACATCGTGGACAGCTATACCAGCGGTCCCCTGCCGTTCGACATGGGCAATCCGGAGGAGCCGTACGGACTGTGGGGCATCCTCGACAACGCGACCGCGGGCGGCTACATCCAACTCTTCCTGCAGGAAGGCGCGGAAGACGCCGGCATACTGGCCGAATGGGAGAATATCACGTTCGTCGATCTGGGAGATGTCGTTGCCGTAGAATCCGACACTTGGAGCAACGTCAAATCGCTCTTCCGTTAAGCCTTGACTGCTATCCTCGTCCGGCCCCGGGTGATGCAACCCGGGGCCGGATCGGGTATGGACTGGACCGAGTCGGAACCGCCCGCTATCCTGTTACCGCGCCGGTGGCGGAGGCGGCGCTGCGCGCAGCGAGGAGAGTCCGTTGGCTGGGGTCGTCTTCGACAAGGTCAGCAAGTTCTTCGGCGACGTGGAAGTTATCCGCGAGCTGAGTCTCGAGGTCCGCGACGACGAATTCATGGTGCTCGTCGGGCCTTCCGGCTGCGGCAAGTCGACGGCGTTGCGCATGGTCGCCGGCCTGGAGGAGACCTCCGCCGGCACGATCCGCATCGGCGATCGGGTGGTCAACGACCTGCCCCCCAAGGACCGCGACATCGCGATGGTGTTCCAGAGTTATGCGTTGTACCCGCATATGTCGGTGCGGGAGAACCTCGATTTCGGCCTGCGCAACAAGAAGATGGAGCGGGCCGAGATCGACCGGCGGGTGGGCGAAGCAGCGCGCATCCTCGGCCTCGACGCCTACCTCGACCGCAAACCGCGCCAACTCTCCGGCGGTCAGCGACAGCGCGTGGCGGTAGGCAGGGCCATCGTGCGCCAACCGGCGGTCTTCCTGTTCGACGAGCCGCTGTCGAACCTCGACGCCTCGCTCCGCGTGCAGATGCGCGCCGAGATCATCGGCCTGCAGCGGCGGTTGCGCACAACCACGATCTACGTGACCCACGATCAGATCGAGGCGATGACCATGGGACACCGCATCGCCGTGCTCCACGCCGGCGAGCTGCAGCAGGTGGGCACGCCGTTGGCGGTCTACGAGCAGCCGGCGAATCTCTTCGTGGCCCGTTTCATCGGTACCCCGCCGATGAACTTCCTGCGCGGGCGCCTTGGCGGCGGGCGCGTGACCGGCGCCGGCTTTGCGTTCGACCTGGCGGGCCCGGCGGCGGGCGCTGTCGGCGGCATGGACGGCCGCGAGGTGCTGGTCGGCGTGCGGCCGGAGAACTTGCGCGACGAGCGGCCGATCGCCGGCCGGCCGGCGGCGACCGTGCGCTTGCGGGTCGAGCTAGTCGAGACGCTAGGCTACGAGGTCCACGTCCACGGCCGTCTCGGCGACGCCTTACTGGTGGCAAAGGTGGACCCGCACGCGGTGCCGCCGGTCGATGCCGAGGTCGATCTTGTGGTCGAACTGGATCGCCTGCATCTGTTCGACGCCGCGAGCGAGCGGCGGCTCGCGCAATGAGTTAGCCGGCGGCGGCGCTGCTTTGCATTCGCCGCGAACGCACCAGACACTCGCAGATCTCGACCATGACGCCCGCGGCGACGCGCTCGGTGTTGATCACCAGGTCGTAGTGGCTGCTGTCGTTGACATCGGCCTGGAAGTAGGAGCGCACGAACGCGGCCCGGGCGGCGTCGACGCGCAGCATGTCCTCGTGGATGCGCGAGCGGTTGCCGTTCTTGGCTTTGCGCAATGCGTCGACGCGGTGCCTTTCTCTCGCCGCGAGACGCAAGCGTAGATCGGCGCGGTCGCCGAGGATGAACCCCGCTCCCCGGCCCACGAGAATGGCCCCGCCGGTTTCAGCCAAGGTTTTGACCGAGGCGGCCAACGCCAGCGCGTAGTCGTCGCGCATGAAGAGACGGCCGCCCAGGATGCCGCGCACCCAAGCCTCGACGCTATTGACCAGGCCTTCGTCGAGCTCGGCCACGAATTCACGGCGCAGTCCCGTGTCGCTCGCCACCAGATCGACCAGTTCGCTGTCCCAGACCTGGACACCCAGCCGCTCGGCGAGGGGCACGGCCAACTCGCTCGCCGAACAGCCGGCCATGCGGCTGACGGTTACGACCGGGCGGCGGGGCGGCGGCGCCACCGCCGGACGTTCACGCAGAACCGCCTTCAGGTGGTTGTACTGATGCAGTTGGCGGGCGATGAGGGTTTCAATGACGGACCCGGCCATGGCACACCCCCTTGTTCTGTGTGCTACCGATCCTCGTCATGATGATACCAAACCGCAGCGGTCTTGTCAGCAAGCGAGCGCTCGATGCTTGGTTGACCGACCGCGCTTAGTACGACATCGAGTCGAGCTTCACCTTTCCCTGGAAGACCCGGTAGATATGGAACGTATACGCTACCACCAGCGGCATGCCGATCGCGGCCATGATCAGCATGGTCTGCAAGGTCTTGGTCGAACTCGCGGCGTTGTGGAGGGTCATGCTCAGCGCGGGGTCGGGCCGCGCGTGGATCAGCTCGGGGAACATGCCGACGCCGAACAGCGCCAAGAGCAGCAGCATCGCCACGGCCGAAGAAAGGAAGGCCCGGAACTCGCGGCCGTGGTGCACCTCGCGCGGAATGTTGGCGATCGCGAGCACGCTGAACGCCGGCAACAGGAAGAGCAGCGGCTGCTCGCGGAAGGGGTCCGCCATGTGCGGCAGGTAGAGCAGCGTGGCCATGGTGACTACGACGTAGAGCATGATGAATGCGATGATGGTTGGGCGCACCCAAGTGCGCACGCGCGCGTTGAGTTCTCCCTCGGTCTTCAGCACGAGATAGATGGCGCCGTGCATCAAAAACATCGCGACCACGAGCAGGCCGGTCAGCACGGTGTAAGGGTGGATCTGCTGCCAGAGATCGCCTTGATAGCGGAAGCCGGCCGTCAGCGGGACGCCCCAGGCCACGTTGCCCAGCGCCACGCCGATCAAGAGCGACGCGAGCAGGCTGGACACGCTGAAAGCCCAGTCCCAGAAGCTCCGCCAGGCGGCGCCGGCGCGCAGGCTGCGCACGTGGATCGAAACGCCGCGGAAGATCAACATGAACAGCAGCAGGATGAAGGCGACGTAGAAACCGCTGAACGCCGTGGCGTAGACGTGGGGAAATGCCGCAAAGAGCGCGCCGCCGCCGGTGACCAGCCAGACCTGGTTGCCGTCCCAGAAAGGTCCGATTGCGTTGAGGAAAACGCGGCGATCGCGATCGCCGCGCGCGAGCAGATGCAGGCCGCCGACGCCCAGATCGAAGCCGTCGAGGACGGCGTAACCGGCCAGCAGCACGCCCACCAGCAGGTACCAGATGACGGCGTAGGTTTCTGCGATCATGACACCACCTCCCCGGTGCGCGGCATGTCCTCGACGCGCGGGCCGTGCTTGATTTTCTGATCCAACAGAACCAAGAACACCACCAGCAGCGCCAGGTAGATCAGCGTGAACAGGATCAGCGAAAACAGGACATTGCCCGCCGAGATGTTGTCGCTGACGCCATCGGCCGTCCGCATCAACCCGTACACGATCCAAGGCTGGCGGCCGATCTCGGCGGCCGCCCAGCCCACCTGGTTGGAGATCTGCGGCAAGAGTACCGCAAAGACGTAGATCCATAGCAGCCACCGGCGCTCGAACAGCCAGCCGCGCCAGGCCAGCAGGCCGCCGCCCCAGGCGAGCAGGATCAGCGTCATGCCGATGGCGACCATCAGGTGGTAGAGTTGGAAGCTGAGTTGCACGGGCGGCCGGTCAGACTCCGGCCACTCGTTGAGGCCTTTGACCACCGTGGCGGCATCGAAGCCGACGAGCCAGCTCAACAGATCGGGGATCTTGACGCCGCGAACCGTCCGGTTGGTCTCGTCGACCCAGCCCGCGATCGTCAAATCGGCGCGCGGGCCGGTCTCGTAGACGCCTTCGAAGGCGGCGAGCTTGGCGGGTTGGTGCGCGGCCACCGTGACGGCGCTGTCGTGCCCTGAAACGAGCTGCGCGAGCGAGGCGACCATGGCGACCACGAACGCCACGCGCATGGAGGTCTTGGCGAACTCGAGGTGCTGGCGGCGCAACAGGTAGTAGGCGCCGACCGAGATCACGAAGAACGCCCCCGCTTGCCAGGCGCCCATGACCGTGTGCCAGAGGCGATCGAGCGTCGAGGGATTCAAGACCGCCGCCCAGAAGCTGGTCAACTCCGCCCGCGGGCCGATGGCGGTCTCGACGATGTGGTAACCGGCCGGGGTCTGCATCCAACTGTTGGCCACGATGATCCAGATGGCGCTGAAGTGCGCGCCCAGGCAGACCATGCAGGTGGCGAAGAAGTGCATGCGCTTGCTGATGCGGTCCCAGCCGAAGAGCAGCAGCGCCAGAAATCCGGATTCGAGGAAAAACGCGAAGATCCCCTCCGCCGCCAACGGACTGCCGAAGACGTCGCCGACGTAGCGCGCATACTGGGCCCAGTTGGTACCGAACTGGAACTCCATGACGATGCCCGTACCCACGCCGAAGGCGAAGATCAAGCCGAAGATGCGCACCCAGAAACGCGCGAGCTGGTGGTAGATCGCCAAGCCCGTCTTCAGGTAAAGGCCCTCCATGATCACCAGCACGAGGCCGAGGCCGATGCTCAAGGGGGGGTAGATGTAGTGGAAGCCGATGGTCAGGGCGAACTGCACGCGGGAGAGCAGGACGACATCCATGGCGGCTGCTCCTTGACTGGAGTAGATACCGAACCTGGCTTGTATTATCCCGAGGACTCGCCGAATGCAAGCCCGAAACGAACGCCGGCGGTTCTTCATGAATCACCCGGCCTAACACCGTTGTCTTGCACGGGCCGCCGGTGGTAAACTCAGCGCCATGAGCTCCGATGACCTGCGCGCACTCTTCCTGCTGCGTGATGACCTGGTTTTCTTGAACCACGGTTCGTTCGGCGCCTGCCCGCGCGCGGTTCACGACCGCTATCAGGAACTGCAACGGGAGTTAGAGGCCAATCCCATGGCCTTTCTCGGCGAGGACCGCGAGTTCCCGGCGCGCTTGCACGCGGCGCGGCAAGCACTGGCTGCGTTCGTCGGCGCCCGCGGCGATGACCTCGTGTTCGTACCCAACGCGACGTACGGCATCAACGTCGTCGCCCGCTCGTTGCCGTTGCGGCGAGGCGACGAAGTCGTGATCACCGATCACGCCTACGGCGCGGTCGACCGCGCGTGGGACTATGTCTGCCGCCGCCGTGGGGCCCGACTCGTGCGGGCGGCGATCGACCTGCCGGTCGAGTCGGCGAGCCAGGTTGCCCGCGAGATTTGGCGGCAGGTCACCGAACGCACTCGGATCCTCTGCCTGGATCACATCACCAGCCCCACGGCGTTGATCCTGCCGCTCGGCGACCTGTTGCAACGAGCCCGCCGCGCCGGCATTCTCACCGTGGTCGACGGGGCGCACGGGCCGGGACAACTGCCGCTGGATCTGACCGAACTCGGAGCCGATTTCTACGTCGGCAATTGCCACAAATGGCTTTGCGCGCCGAAAGGCGCGGGTTTTCTCTGGGCGCGCGCCGACGTGCAACCGCTCTTGCAGCCGCTGGTCGTCAGTTGGGGGTGGCGGAGCGAACGGCCAAGTGGCAGCCGCTTCATCGACGAACAGGAGTGGACCGGAACCCGCGATCCCGCCGCCTATCTCGCCGTGCCGGTGGCGATCGCGTTCCAAGCCGAGCATGACTGGCCTCGTGTGCGGCGCCGCTGCCACGCCCTCTTGCGCGAAGCGAGGGAAGAGATCACCCGGCTGACCGGCTTGACGCCCATCTGCCCGGACGACGGCCTCTGGTACAGCCAGATGCATACCCTGCCCTTGCCCGCTTGCGATCACGTGCGGCTGCAGCGCGACCTGCGGGAACGCTACCGGATCGAGATCCCCGTGGTGGCGTGGCGGGGTCATCCCTACTTGCGGATCAGCATCCAGGGCTACAACACGCGCCGGGATCTCGAGGTTCTGCTGACCGCGCTCCCTGCCATGTTGAAGGCTCAACATGCCGCTGCCTGAGGCGGCTGGGAGCTGAACCACGCTTGCCCGCGGCGCGCACCGCTTAGCGCGGCGACCTCAGAAGCTGTAGCTCAACTTGCAGGTGACGGTTGTGCTGCGATCGGTGCGCCGGCCATCGCGATCGACGAATGCGTCCCGATTGCTCAGATCCATACGCAACTCGGCGACGGCCTTGAAACCTTCGTCCAAGATAAACGTGGGCGCGACCGTGACGGCCTGGCGCTTCTGGGGCCGGCCGCCGATCGGAGCGAAGGCGTAGCCATCCTGGTCGTCGAAATGGTCGTAGCGCGCGGTCAAGCCCATCCATTCATTGAATTCCCGCCGAACCATCAACAAGAAACCGGCCCATAACCGCTCACGACCGCGCGCAGGGATGACCTTGCCGCGGTTATATTCGCCGCCGAGCACCCAACCGTTGCGCGAGAAGTTCACATCCAGGTCCAGGACCGTGCGGGTGAACGTGGGACCGAGAGAGAGGTCCGGCCGCGGATCAGCCTCCAGGATGGCTTCTTCCTTGCCGCTGATCACCGAGAACCCCCAGAGAAACCCCTCGCGCGCGTAACCGAACCGGCCGCCCCAAGTCATCGCTCCGTTGGTCTTCGTATTGCGGTCCCAACCATTACAGCCATAGGCAAGGAGATCGAAATAGGGGCCTAGCGGTCTCGCGATGGAGAACCCGACCAAGTTGCTGGGTAGACCGTAGTCGTACACGAGGGCGTGGCTGGCCTGGTGCATATCCGGCGCGTCGACCATCTCGAAACCGATCGGTGCGTTGAATTTGCCCAGCGTCAGCGTCCAGTGGCGGCCCGCCGTATAGCTCATGAACGCTTGCTCCACCTGCACGTCGGTCTGTTCTCCCTGCGCAACCCATTCCAGGTCGGCCCGCACCAACGTGCGGGGACTGGCTTGGTTCAGGAAGTTCACCTCGACCTCATTGAGATTGAACTCGCCGTTCGGGAAGGCCGTGTTGTAGACCCAGCTCGCATCGACGAAACCGGTCAATTCAGACGTTTGGGCGGTCGCGACGGCAGTGCTGGCCAGCAGCACGAAAGCGACCAGCAACAAACGACCTGTCAGGTGGTGAACGTACACCAGTGTCACCCCTCATCATTCGAGCGTTCCGTCCGCCGCCGCTGTGCACGGCGGGACGCGTTGTAAGTAACACACCGCCGCCTAACTGGAAAGCGCAAAACGGCCGCCTCTGCTGGCTGGCATGCACCGGCGCGCCGATACGCCGGCGCGCCGGTACGCGTGCCCTATCCCTGCTTGCCTCGAATGGGGGGGGTGGGGTTACTATGCGGTGGACTGTGCCCGGGAGGCTCCTTTGATCTTTACGACCGAAATCAAGATCCGCGGCTACCACCTCGACGTGTACGGACACGTCAACAACGCCCGCTGGGTGGAATTGCTCGATGAGGCCCGCTGGCGCTGGTTGGACGACAACCTGGATCTGGCGGCTTGGGACGCGATCGATCAAGGGATCGCCGTCGTGAGCCTGTCGGTGAACTACCGGATGCCGGCGCATATGCATGACCGACTCGAGTTCCGCTGCTGGACGGGCAAGCTAGGCGGCCGCAGCGCGGTGTGCCGTCAGGAAGTCCGCCGCGCGGCCACGGGCGAGCGTCTGATCGACGCCGACGTCACGTTTCTGCTCATCGATCGCAAGACCGGCCGGCCGCGGCCGCTTGCGGGCGAGGTCCGCGAGATGCTGGTCCGGTATCTCGCCGACGACGCGCCCCGAAAGGACCGGATATGAGCAGCCACTGGCGCGCCGTCGGGCCGGGCCTGCTCTTTGCCGGCGCGGCCATCGGCGGCTCGCACCTGGTGCAGTCGACGCGCGCGGGGGCGGGTTGGGGCTTCGACCTCCTGTGGGCCGTCGTTCTGATCCTCGTTCTTAAGTACCCGTTCTTCGAGTTCGCCCACCGTTACACGGCGGCGACCGACGAGAGCCTCTTGCACGGGTACCGGCGGCTGGGCGGCTGGGCGCTGTGGCTGTTCTTCGCCGTGGCGCTCGTGAGCGCGGTGATCAACGCCGCCGCGGTGACCATCGTCGCCGCCAGCCTGCTCGGCGGCCTGCTGGGGGTGAGTTGGTCGTTGCCCAATCTGGCGCTGCTCGTCTTCGGCGCGGTGGCGGTGATCCTTGCCGGCGGCCGCTACCGGACGCTCGACCGAGCCATGAAGGTGATGATCTCGCTGTTGGCCGTACTGACGCTGGCCGGCGTCGTGGTCGCGGTGCGCCACGGACCGGTGGGCGATTTCTCGGCGCCGCGGCCCGAGATCTGGACCGCGGCCGGCGTCGCGTTTCTGCTCGCCTTGATGGGCTGGATGCCGGCGCCGTTGGACATCTCCGTCTGGTCGTCGTTGTGGACCCTGGCCAAGAACCGGGCCGACTGCCGCCGGGTCTCGGTGGCCCATTGCCGCTTCGATTTCCACCTGGGATACCTGGTGACCAGTGTCCTGGCGGTCGCGTTCGTCTGCTTCGGCGCCCTGGTCATGTTCGGCACCGGCGAGACGTTCGCCGAGGGCGGCCTGGCGTTCGCCAGACAGTTGACCACCATGTACGTGCAGACGCTCGGCGATTGGACGCGCTGGCTGATCGCCACCGTGGCCTTCATCACGATGTTCTCGACGACGCTGACCGTCTGCGACGGCTACAGCCGCACGCTGATCGGCTGCTGGCGCCTGCTGCGCGCCCGCACCGCTTGGGAGCGCACCGACGCGACCGGCGGGCACGGCGGCTACTTGGCTGTGCTGGCAGCGCTCATCCTGGCGGGCTGGGGGATCATCGCCGGCTGGCTGAGCGGGTTGCGAACCCTGCTCGATGTGGCCACGATCACGGCGTTTTTAACGGCGCCGATCGTCGGCTGGCTCAACTACGTGATTGTGCGCCGTGAACCGATGCCGCTCGCCGATCGCCCCGGCCGCGCCTTGACGGGGCTCGCCCGCGCCGGGATCGTCTATCTCGTCGGCTTCGGGCTGGTCTTCGCCGCCACGCGCTTGTTGCCCGGCTGACCGGATCCGGCGGACGCCAGCGCCAACCGCCGCCAGGGAGAGAGCGTATGAACAATCCCTTCGTTGGCCTCGTGATCTACCTCGCGTTGATGGCTGCGGTCGCCGTCTGGACCTGGGGCCGCAACCGCACCCGCGAGGACTTCATCCTGGGCAGCCGCCGTCTGGGCGCCTGGGTGATCGCCTTCTCCGAGCGCACCGCCGGCGAGTCGAGCTGGCTGATCCTGGGACTCAGCGGCGCCCTCTTCGCGGTCGGCCTGGTGGAGATCTGGACCGTGATCGGCTGCTGCAGCGGCGCCGTCCTCTCCTGGTGGGTGATCGCGCGTCGACTGCGCGAGGTGTCGGGCGAGCAGGGCTCGATCACCCTGCCCGAGTTCTTCGTGCAGGTTAGCGGACCGTGGGGCCGGCAGGTACGCGTCGTCGCGATGCTGATCATCGTCTTCTTCTTCGCGTTCTATATCTCGGCGCAGTTCATCGGCGCGGGCAAGGTCCTCAAGGTGACGTTCGGGCTGGACCCCGGCTGGGGCATGCCGCTGGCCGCGCTAGTGGTCGTGCTCTACACCCTGATGGGCGGCTTCGTCGCTGTCTGCTACACCGACGTGGTGCAAGCGGTGCTGATGGTGACCACGCTGGTGGTCTTGCCCGCGGTCGGTCTGGTGCTGATCGCCCGCGAAGGCTTGGCTGTGGCGGTCGCCCTGCGCGCCACCGCCCAAGCCGCGTCGTTGACCGGCGGGCTCGGCGGCTGGCCGGCCGCCGCGGCGGTCATCGGCGGGCTCTCCTGGGGACTGCACTATATCGGCCAACCGCAGCTCGTGACCAAGTTCATGGCCATCAACGAGCCGCAGGCGGTGCGCGTGGGCCGGCGGGTGGCGATCGGCTGGACCGTGCTCGCCTATAGCGGCGCCACGCTCGTGGGCATCGTAGGGATCACGCTGGTGCACGGCGGGCTGCTGTCGCCGGGCGACATGGCGGCTGTCGGCGCGGATCAGGAGCGCATCCTGCCGGTGCTGGCCAACCTGCTCTTCCCGGCCTGGCTGGCAGGCATCCTCATCGCCGGCGCCGTGGCCGCCATGATGTCCACGGCGGACAGCCAGCTCTTGATTGCCACCTCGACCCTGGTCGAGGATTTCTGGGTGCGGGCCCTCGGCCGGCCGTTGTCGCCTCGCGCGTCGGTCGCCGCGGGGCGTCTGGTCACCCTGGCCATCGGCGTGGCGGCGTTCGCGCTGGCGGTCACTAGCGACGACCTGATCTACGACATCGTGTCCATGGCCTGGGCGGGCCTGGGGTCGAGCTTCGGACCGGCGCTGCTGCTGGCGCTGCATTGGCGACGGATGAACGGCCGCGGCGTGCTCTGGGGGATGATCGCCGGCGCCGCGACCACGGCCGTCTGGACGAGTGTGCCAGGCCTCGACGAGCTGGTGTCGGTGCGGTTTGTGAGCTGGATCGTCGCACTCGGCGCGTGCTGGGTCGGCGCACGGAGCGTGCGATAGCCCTTGGCCGTTCGCCCCACATGGCCTATCATTTGCTTGGTACTCTGCTAGTCGAACCCACCTTGCGGGTCCGGTCATGAGCCGCCAGGCTGATTTTTGCCGGATCCTCGCAATCTCCCGGTATCGTCGTCGCCGGGAGATGGGCGCGCCGGTCGTGGGGGCCGTTCGCGCCGCGCCATGAGCCGCCGCACGCGGCCGAACTGGATGGATGGAATGGACGATCTATTACTTCCGTCAGCCTTTCTGATCGTCGTTGGTTCACTCATCGCACTCATCGGCACCCAGATGACCGGCAAGGCCCGGCGCGCCACGCGCGCCGAAATCCTGCCGGCCGATCAGGAAAACCCCCTGGGCCGCGGCAAGGCGGTCATGGCCGGGGGTTGGTTCGTGTTCCTGTTGGGGCTGCTGGGATTGCTCGCCGTCAAACTCGTCTGAGGAGCTGACGGACCACTCGATTCATGCGCCGCGCGCGGCGTGCAACTCGCGGAACGCGGTCTCGAGGCCCGAGCGCAGCCGCGAGACGTCGCGAGGGTTCCACTGCCCGAGGTCGTCGCGCACGAAAGTCGTCAAGTCGGCGCGGTTGTCGAAGCGCCCGATGGGCAGGTGCCAGATGCGGCCGTCGCGCTCGACCGGCACGGTGTGCGGCCGGTCGGAATTCTCGAGCAGCCAGGCCATGTCGTCGCAGCCGTAATCGCCGTACATGACCGCGTTGGGCACGCCGTGGTGCAGGATGCTGCCGGGATCGTCGGGGTCGGTGCGCTCGCGGTTCTTGCGCCGCGAGTCCTCCGGGGTGACCCAGACGTAGAGCACGGCGGCTTTGTCCAATATCTCCGGCGTTAGACGTGACAGGCTGTAGCGATAGCCGAACGGAGCCGGCAGCGGCAGCGGCGATCCGTCGGCGCCGCCGCGGGCGAACTCGATGACCACGGTGCGTCCATCCAACGACGCGGGATGGGCGTCGTTCTTTTGCGCCAAGAACTGACGGCACTCGTCTTCCAGCACGGTTTCCAACTCGCGGCGGAGCGCCGCGTCCATCGGCGCGAAAACCGGCGGCGCGCCCACCAGACCGCGCGCCCGGTCCAGGCGTTCGCCGAGCCAACGAGCGGCGCTGGCCGGGGCGGGACGCCGGCCGCCAACGAGGTCGTGATAGTCTTCGTTGATGAGCTCGATCAGCGTGCCCCAGTCCAACGGATCGCGGAACGGCAGGGCGGGACTGCGAAAATACGGGCCGTCTTGCCCGCGAGCGACGAGTTCGTTGCTTATTCGACGCATGAGGTGCACGTACGGGAAGTCGTCGAGCTGGACGGTGTGGCCGATGCCGAAATGCTGCTCGCATTCGGCCGGGCTGAGGCTGGTCAGGTAGGTCCGAATTTCGCTCTTGCCGCTGGCGGGCAAGGCTAGTAGCAACAGAATGTCGAGATGCTTGGACATGGCACCCTCCCGCAGCCGGCGGTCGCGTCCTCGCTGTCGCCCAGGGTTTACGCGCGAAAGGGCGAGTATCGGCCGCGGTGCGGCGGGCGTCAAGTGTGTGTGATCGCAAAAGGACGGGCCGGCCGGCTCGGGGTGGGCCGACCGGCCCTGAGGTCGGTCGTTCTGGTTGTGGTTGCGCTACGCCAGGTTTGCCTGCCCGCCACCTGGAGAGCTGTCTAATCGCCGCAGAACGCCGACCAACGCCCGTTGAATGTTCCCGCCGGACGCTGCGGGTGCATCATGAACTGTCCTCCGAAATGGCCCAGGACGTCGTTGTCGCCGCTGAACCAGCGACCCTGGAACCAACCGTAGTCGGGCCGCGGGCCGGTCTCCCAGGTGCCCGCCAACAGACCCAGACAGTGACCGTTGCGGCCGATGTATTTGCCGAAGAAGACC
>JAQULN010000015.1 GCA_028718575.1 Candidatus Krumholzibacteriia bacterium
GATTTCTCGCGCGCAACGACAACGAGCTGGGCAACAATTTCGGCAACTTGATCAACCGCGTGCTCACCTTCTGTCACAAGTACTTCGACGGCCGGGTGCCGGCGTGGTCGGCGGCCGCCATGCAGGACATGGACCGCGCGGTGCTCGCCGAGGTGACCGCGCTGCGCGAGCGCTGGGCCGCGCACTTGGAATGCTTCGAGATCAAGGCGGCCATGGAGTGCGCGTTCGCCGCCGGCCAGGCGGGCAACCGCTATTTCGATGAGTCGGCGCCGTTCAACACGCGCAAGTCCGACCTCGCGCGCTGCAGCCAGAGCCTCGGCGTGGCGATTCAACTGCTGCGTCATCTTTGCGTGATGCTGGCGCCGGTGGTGCCGTTCGCGATGACCCGGCTCTGGGGCTGGCTGGGCATGGAGACCGCGCTGTTTCACGGCGCCTGGGCCGAAGCGGCGCGCGACGTGCCGGCGGGCCGCCCCCTGGGCGAGCCGGCGATCCTGTTCCCGCGGCTGGATCCCGATCTGGTGCAAGCGGAGATCGATCGGCTACAGAAATTGGTCAACGGACAGTAGAATTCGCGACGCCGCGGTCTACTGTCCGTTGATCGTTGATCCGCACCGTGCCCGTCAACGCACGAGGCAGACGCGCGTGGCAACCACCCCGTGGTTCGTTTGTAGTCGCGCGAGATAGACTCCCGCCGCGACATGGCGTCCGGCGTCGTCCCGTCCATCCCAGACCGCCGTCGATTCGCCCCGCGCCGCGGCGCCGTTGGCAAGGCGGCGGACAAGGCGCCCGTCCGGGGTGTAGATGCGCAAGACAACCGTCGCGCTTTCGCTCAGCGTATAGATCAATACCGTTCGCGGGTTGAACGGATTGGGCGCGGCGCGCAACTGCAGCCCAGTGGCCGGGGCCGGCGGCACCGTCGTACCGGAACCGGCGCCGACGCGCACCCTGGCGTCGGCAGTCACCAACGGCTGCACCAGGATACCGGCCCTGATCACCCGGGTTACCGTCGGCGGTTCGCGCAGCAGTCGCAGCCACGAGTCGGCGTCGACATCCTTGCAGAGAAACAGGAGCCGATAAACAACCCCGGGGCCGGTCAAAAAGAGATTGTTGCACAGCAGGCTATGATGGATGACCACATGCGTGCTGTCCGGCGCGATCGAGAACAGGTGAAACGTCTGGCCACACGCCTCGCGCATCAACGGCCCTTCCTGATCCATCAGATTGTCCTGCTGCAGGAAGGTGAAGACCTCAGGATCGTAGCTGACGAAGGCATCATACGCGTTGAACTCCGGCCCGGCTTCCGGTACGACCAAGTCGACGCGCAGCGTATCGCCCGCAGCGAGTTCCACGGCGGCGGGCAGCAGTTGCAGACGCATGGTATCGCTGCGAGCCGGCGCCAGCGCCAGGACATCGCCGGCATGGCCGGCGCAGAGGATGCTCGCCAGTAGCAGCGGCGCGAACGCAACGCAGCGCCGTTCGGGATCTGCCTGCCCGGCCATGGTATTGTTCCTTTCGCGGTTCAGCGGTACCACGCCTTCACCGTACCCCAGCCGTACCGTAGTTCGGCGATCGGACAGGTGAACAAGATCGCCGCTTCGCCGCATACGTGAACGATCGCTTCGTTGTCGCCATCGCGCAGGCGGCCGCTGCCGCAGCTGAGGATCGTGTTGCCGTCGGCGACGCCCGCGAACTCGATGCGCATGATCTCGCCGGGCCCACTGACGGAACAACCAAGCGTCGCGGCATCGACCGCCAGACTGTCTTCGGCGGCGGGATTCAGCCAGGTGAAGAAATAGGGGCACCCGGCGTCGACCAGGAGTTCCCCCGGCTCAACGTTCAGCGGTGCAATGACATCGGAAGCGAAGGACAGGACCAGCGAATAACCTCGCAGGTCTGTGACCGCAGCGTCGATATGAACGGCGATCGTCAGCGTGTCCTCGCAGGTGAACGCGGCGTCGTCCGGGTCGAAGGTTACCGCAGCGGGCTGGGCCGTCGCCGCGGCAACGCCGCCGAATAGAACCACAACCAGAATGTGCGCAACCACGTTCGTGGTGCGCCGCCAGTGCATGCCCGACGCGGACATGGCCGACCTCCCGTTGTAGGCCGATGCCTGGTGACCGGTTTGGCGGGGCGGCCGCCGCGGCGGCCGCCCCTGCGCGCTGTCCGCTACTTGACCAGCGTGATGCGCTGCGTCTGGACGCAATCCGGAGCTTCCAGGCGCACAATGTAACTACCCGACGCCGCCGTCTGGCCGTTGCCATCGGTGCCGTCCCAGGTCAACCGGTAGGATCCGGCCGCCAGAGAACTATTGACCAACGATTTCACAAGTTGTCCGCGCAGCGAGTAGATGTTCAGCCTCACGAGGCCGTCGCGGGCGATCGCGAAGCTCAGCTCTGTCGCCGGATTGAACGGGTTCGGGATTGCCCTTGCTAGCTGCGACGCCTGGGGCAGCATTGCCGGTACGCCGCCCGCCAACGACCCATCGATTGGCACAGCCTGGTTGGCCGCGTCCCGCGCGCTGATCGCACCCAGACCCAATGCCGGTTCGCCCGTTGCATGCACACGGAAACTGACCACCGCGAGGACGCCGTCGCCGCTGATTCCTCGTTCGCGTACGCCGAACAGGGCGGCATCGACGGTCCCCGGCTCCGGCGCCAGGACCAGACCCAGACCGCCCTGTGCCGCGAGCAGGTCACCCGCGCGCACGCTCATCGGTTCGACGACGGTGCTGTCCCAAGTTAGCGGGATGCTCAAACCCTGGATCTGGCCATCCCCGGTAAAGCACACTTCCACCTCGAACAACGAACCAACCTCCCCGCAGGACCCCGGCCGCAGCACGATCGTGTTGGCCGCGGCGGGCGTCGGCGGGGCCGACTCCGCCTTGCTGACCTGGCCGAAGTTGATCGCGAACATCATCAGGTCTTCGAACTGAACCCGGTTGTCGGTGAGCGGCCGCGCGTCGACGCTGTAGTTGGTCGTCGGCCCGACATCCAGGTAGTTCTGCGGATGATCGAGCGTCAACGTGATGCCGTAATGGGCGCCGAGGAGCGAGATGTCGAGGCTGTCGACGAGGTTGTCGCCCGCGCCGGCCGTCGCGCCGTCGCTCACGTCGCCGAGGTGATAGTTCAGCGTGCCGCCGGTCAACGCCGACGCCGCCGAGCGGTTGCCGCAGCCGTCGACGACGTACGCCGCGTAGTACCAGAAGTCGCGCGCGGTCGTATAGTCGGCGTAGCTCGTCGCCGCTGCCGGCACCACCGCCGCCAGGGTCCAGCCGTTGGCTGCGGTCACCGGCGCCGCCGGCACCGCCCCGCCCGCGTCGTCGTATTCGGGATAGAAGCCGAAACCTTTGCGCCAGATCTCGATCTCATCGGCGTCGCCGCCCGGTGCCGTCCAGCTCAGATCGATGTTGGTTGTGCCGCCCGCGGGATTGTCCGTTATGTCCTGAACGGCCGCGAGGCCTGACAAGACCGCCGGGCTGACGAGGTCGATCGTGACGTGGCCGGGCACGCCGGGAATGCCGGCCAAGGTGGCGTTGTCACAGTCGCGCACGAGCACGTCGGTCACCGTCAAGGCGCCGATCGCGTCCGTGACACCGTCCGCCGCCGCGACGCGCACCGTGAACAGCAGACCGCCCTGAGTCGGGCCGCAGGGCTGGCCGAGTACGGCGCGGTCGACCGTGTACGACCCGCCGCCGTTGTCGATGATTTCGTGATGCAGGTTGGTGAATCCCTCGGACCAGCTCCCGGCGCCGGTGGCGATGATGATGCTCGCCGCCGGCGAACCGCACAGCACCAGTTCCGGGCTGAGCTGCAGCATCACGCTCACGCCGCGGCTGGGCGTCGTGTCGAGACGATTGAACGTCACCGGCAAGTCGACGCAAGCGGTCTCCGGCGTCAGGCAGATCTCGGCGTCGCCCACGGAGACGTTGTTGTCGCCGACCATGACACATTCGCCGTCGCTGGCGTCGAGCCAGGGCCAGTAGACTGCGGGACCTTCGATCACGTCGCCGGCCGGGTTCGGATTGCCCGGGGTATCGGGACCGCCGCTGTCGCCCCACCAGTTGCAACTGGCCTGGGCCGTCTCGAGCGCATTCGAATACAGGCCGTAGCTCGTGTTGCCGTGAATGGCGTTGTACTCGGCCAGCGCCGTGAACGTCGCGCCGCCGGCGTCGTAGAGGACAACGCCCAGATCCCACGCCGTCACCTCACAGTTGGTCATCGCCAGATCGAGCGGTCCGTAGCCGTAGCCAGTGAAACCCCAGCTGTCGGTCGCCCCGGCGCCGCGGAACAAACAACCGTCGACCGTCAAGCTGACCGGAGCCTTGGCGCCGCCCTTGGCCGCCGCCTCAGCCAGTGGTTGGGCGATTCGGCGCGGCAAGGCCGCGGTCTTGGCCCCCGAGCTGTAGGCATAGAACGCGTCGCCCAGCGGATCGGTGATGCTGCCGTCCGCGAACGATCCGCTGGTATCGATCCAGTAGACGCCGGTCTGGCAGTTGTCGATCACCACCGCGTCCGCGGCGACGTCGGCGGCCTCCTGCAGCAAAAAGCCCGTCGCCGTCCACGACGCCCCGGTGTAGGCGACGTCACTGATCGCACAGGTCGCGACCGTGCCGCCCGCCCCATAACCGATCTGGATGCCGTTCTGGGCCGTGACCGACGTAGCGCCCTTGCCGGTGGTCGTCACGTTGGCGAGATCCACCGTCAGGCCTTCGCCCAGCAGCGCCAGACCGTTCTTCTGAAAGTCCGCGACCACGACATCGGTCATCGCGATGGTATACGGACCGCCGGTGTTGTTATACGCATAGACACCCACGCCGTGCTGCGCGCCGCTGAACGGCGTGTCTTGGATGTTGACGACCTGGCAGTTCTCCAGGACGCCGCCCGCATTCCAGAATCCCACGCCCTGGAAGCGGTAGTTGCCGTTACCGCGGCCGTAGCCGTCGACGCGCAGATTCTCGAGCGTCACGCCTTGACAGCCGATCACGCCGACGACCGGGTAATTGTTGTTCGAGCCGGTCGCATAGCTGTAGGGCAGCGAAATCGGCGACCGGATGATGGTGTTCGTAGCCGGATCGTCGCCCGCGCCGGAGCCGATCAACTGCAGATCGTCGCTCATGATCACGACCTGCTCTTCGTAGGTGCCGGCGAGCACATAGACCGTGCTGCCGGAGACCAGGTCGACCGCTTCCTGGATTCGCCCGCTGGCGCCGGTCTGCGGACTGAGAGCGGAGACCCAGAGAGTCGAGAAATCACCCTGGAAACCGGGATCGGCGCTCAGGTCGGCCCCGTGATCGAGCCAGGGCGTGTAGTCGACATCGGCGCTCAGCGCGGCCAGAACGCCGGCTTCGGTGTTGCTGCCCCACCAGTTGCCCGAGGCGTCGATCGTGGTGCTCACGGCGCTGGTGGCCAAGCCCCGACCGGTGTTGCCGGTCAGGTCGCAGCCGGTCACCGCGATATTGGACACGGCGCCGCCGAGGTCGTGATAGAAGAAAACGCCATGACGGCCGTTGCCGTTGCTGTAGCAATGCTCGATGGTGACGTCGCTGATCGTGGTCGTCCCTTCCGTACCGAACAGGAAGCCGTCCGTTGTGTTGCCGACGAACGAACTATTGCGGAAGGTCAGGCCGCTGGACGCGCTGTTCCACTCCCATAATGAGACGCCGAAACCTCCCGCCGCATGACCGCCGTTATAGGAGGCGACCACGCCGTCGAACACCGCGTCAGTCGTCTTGACCAGGTTGATTCCCTTGGAGGTATTGTGGCTGAAGCTGCCGCCGGTGACGGTGACGCCTTCGACGAAGGCCGGCATATCGATATCGAGACCGATGCCGGCGGCGGCCGGTGTCCAGCCGTTGTAGTCGAAGTTCGAATTGGCGACGGTCAGCGCATCGATGGTGCCGCGCACGCTGCAACCCCAGGCGTCGGCGTGGTGGATGTTGCAGTCCTCGATGACAATGCCGTGGTACACGGCATTGGCGAAATGCAGATTCCGCGCGCTCGCCCAGGCGATCTCCACATCGCGGAACGTGATGCTCTGGAAGGTGCCGCCGGTCTCGCCGACCAGCACGGCCCATGCCGCCGACATGGCATTGCTCTCTTGCTTGGTAAACGTCAGGCCTTGCACCAGGACTGTTCCCGTGGCGTCGGGATGGATCTCCAGGCCGTGCTGCAAGCCGCTGAACTCGACGATGGTCTGTCCGGAGCCGGCGCCGATCAGGCTGACGCTCTTGAACAGCTCGATGTCGCGCCAGCCGCCCAGACTCTCCTGGTAGGTGCCGGCGGCGACGAGAATCGTGTCGTCGACGTTCGCCGCGTTGATCGCGGCCTGAATGGTCGCGTACTCGCTGGGCACGTTGAGCGTGGCGGCCGACGCTCCGCCGGCCAGCAACAAACCCGCCACCAGCAAGATCGTGAGAACCGTCTGCTGATACGAATATGACATGATCATGCTCCTTCGTTGGCGTTGGTGGTCGGCGAGGCCCGCCGGAACGTTGCAGGCCGAACTAGGAGCCCCGCCGACTCGGTGATACGAATAGAAAAAACCGATCCGTGCTGTCAGGACAGCAGGCTCGCGGATCCTCCGCCGATGGTGGGAGTACCTCCAAGTTCGGTCCCGCTCATGTCATCCGTGGGTCCCGGGACCTGAGATCTGATTTTCTAAACGCAATAATATGGTGGTCGCGATAGGCGGAAGGATTCTAAGCCAAATCCGGCTCTCGATGCAACTACAGATTAGGCTACGGCGCCAACTCCCCGTGCTGCAGCACGACGATCCGCGAACCGTCCTCGCGTTTGCATTCGATGGTCGGCAGGTGCACGAGGCAGTCGATGTGCATGCCGGAGCAGTTACAGCCGCCGGGGAACCCCTCGTTGCTGCCGAAGGCCACGTGCGCGGTGCGCAGGGCCTTCTCGTCCTCGAGCATGCGGCCCACCAGGCGGGCGCCTGGATTCAACCCCATGCCGACCTCGCAGACCATGGACGCGCCTTGGTCATGGCTCAAGTTGCGCTGAATGCGCTCTTGCCAGATGAGGTGGTCGCAGGCGACAGCGACGGCGCGCCCGCCGCGGATCTCGATCCGCACCGGCATCGGCGGCACGCCGTCGCCGCCGATCGGACCGTCGCAGACCAGGACGCCCTCGGCCGAGCCTTCCACCGGCGCGCAGTAGATCTCGCCGCACGGCAGGTTCACGCAGCAATTGGGCCGGGCTTTCAGGTCGGAGATGAACGGTCGGCCCCGCACGTCCACCACCAGGTCGGTGCCGAGGTCCGAGCGCAGGCGCAAGCGGCTGGCGCCGTCGAGCAGGTCGAGCATCAAATTCTCGCGCAGGCGCATGCGGCGGTAGTCGACGTCCAGCGAGCCGCCGGTCATCATGTCCTCGCTGATGCCCGGCGCGTGCCCCATGCGAATCGTCCCCAGGCCCTCGACCAAGTTCAACCAGGCGATGCGGAACGGCGTCTCGGCCGTATGCGCCGGGATCGCGTTGATGACCACGGTGGGGCCCGGCAGCAGGGCGGCCAGATCGGCGGGCACTGCGGTGAGCGGACGGCCGCTCGGCGGCAGTTCGAACGACGTGACGCGGCAGCCGTAGGACCGAGCGGCGGCGGCGAACGCCCCCGGGCAGGCGCCGCACACCTCGTCGCCGACTACGAGCACGTGATCGTCCGGCCGCAAATCCAGGGCCGCTTCCATGGCGCGCAGAGCGGAGGCGATCATCGCGGAGCTGGGAGCCTGAACGGCGCCGAAGTTCATGCCCGATCCTCGTTGTGAACGGCCGTCCCTGCAACAACGCCCCGACCCGGATTGCGCGCGCAAGATCGTAGCGAGGCTCCGGGCAAGGGCGAGACAGCCTTGATCCTGCCGCAAAGATCGCCCGCGCCCCGGCCAAAAGCAAAACCGGGAATCGTTCCCGGCATGAAGCGACCGCAAACGAGGGAGACGGCCTTCGCGCGGCCGTCTCCCTCCTCTGCCGCCAGGCGGCGGTCGCGGGCTAAACCGCCGGCACGATGGGCGGCGGCGGGTTGTTGCGGTCGCGCCGGCGGGTCACCTGGATGTAGACCAGCAACGCGACGAGCGAGATCACGCCGACCCCGGCGTAAGCGTACCACAGGTAGTGCGCCTGGGCGTAGACCGCCGGCAGCGGACCCTGGCCGGCGAGGTATTGGCTGTGCTGCAACTGCAGCGTCTCGGACAGGGTCGTCGGCTCGGGGCAATACCGGCGCAGCAGGAAGCCGGAGAAGATGAATCCGAAGATCCAGGCGAAGAACGTGTTCATGTGCGCGAAGCCCAGGAACGTCCCCTCCTTGCCCGGCGGCGCCTGCTTGGAGGCGAATTCGAGCCACTTGGGGCTGAGGAAGCACTCGGCGAGGCCCTGGATCGCGATGCCGATCACCATCATCGCCGTGATCGGGTGCACCGCCACGCCGAAGACCACCAGGTTGCCAGAGAACCAATGCGACGAAGCCATGGCCAGCGACGAGACCGGTATCATGCACATGGCCACCAGGATCGAATTCTCCGGTTTCCATTTACGCACGAGCTGAGTGATCAGCACCACGAAGATCACCACCACCAGCGGATTGACGTTCGCATACCACTCGGGTTTGTAGCTTTCGCCCGCCATGCGGAGCACGTAATCCGGCATCGAGGCGTAGAGTTGTCCCTGGATCGCCCAAAAACCCGCGGTGATCAGGATCAGAGCGAAGAAGCGCAGGTTGCGCATGGCCAGCCACATGCCCTGCAGCGTCTCGCGCACACTACGCGGCTGTGTCGTCGCATCCTCGCGCGGGCGGTAAAAGAGCAAAACGATCAATAGTGCCACGAACGCCGCCGCCGCCGAGAAGAATGGAACGGTGGCCACCCCCAGATTGATGCGTATGGGCGCCACGATGGTCTTGCCGGTGAACGAGCCGATATTGACCACCATGTAGAAGATGCTGAAAGCCCGGGCGCGATTGTGCGCGTCGGACGACTTGGACACCGTGCCCGAGATCACCGGTTTGACGAAGGCGCCGCCGACGATGATCAAGGTAATGCCGACCAGCACCGGACCGAGGGTATGGAAGACGCCCAGCATGCCGTAGCCGACCGTGAGCAGCGCGAAGGCCAGCAGCAGCGCGTTGCGGAAGCCCATGCGGTCGGCGATCGCGCCGGTGAAGAACGGCACCAGGTAGATCCAGCCGCCGAGGTAGGCGGCCACGAAACCGGCCTCCACATCGTCGAGCCCGACCACGCGGATCAAGTAGGTGCGCAGCGCGATGAACGTGCCGTAATAGGCCGCGCGTTCGCAAAGTTCGGCCGCGTTGGCCGTCCAGAAGGGTCTTGGAAACCGCCAGGTGCCGCGTCCTTCACTCATCGAATCGCTACCTCCATCGTCGCGTTCGCGGCGCGCCGCGCCGGTGGCAACCGGCGCCGGGCCGCCGCGAAACCGCCGCCGGGGAGAATCCTGCGATGCTAGCCGCCAAACGTCCGCGGGGCAAGCCCTGATGGCGGCGAAACGGCGGCGGGGCACGACCCGGGTTGCGCCGGCGCACAATCATGATACCAATTATTCAAAAATGGCCGTTCACCAGGGGGCACCGGACCCGGCGACTGGCCCGCCGTTCCGTATCACCGGGCCAGCACGACGCGCACGGTCCGCTGGAGGTACCCCACCTGCAGGCGGGCGAGGTAGATGCCGGCCGCCTGGTCGGCGCCCGACTCGTTGCGGCCGTCCCAGATCGCCTGCTGCCAGGTGCCGTCGGCGGCGGCCGAGAACAGGGTCCGCACGGCGCGGCCGCGCAGATCGAAGAGGCGCAGGGATACGGCTGCCCCGTGCGGCGCCTGGAAGCGCAGGGTGGTCCGGGGGTTGAACGGATTCGGCTGCGGCGGCAGAAGCCGCACGACCGCCGCCGGGACCGGTCCGCCGGGACCGGCCAGATTGGCCAGGGTCAACACTTCGCCGCCGGCAAGCTGCACCTCGACGGCGTACATGGGTGCGCCGCGCACCTGGTAAGCCGCGTGCGCGTCCAGCAGCTGCAAGCTGTGTCCGCTGAGGGCCGCGGCACTGCCGGCAGCGGGCGGACCGTCGTGCAACACTTCGGTGAGACCGTCGGCCGTATCGCGTCGCTCGAAGACCACGCGCGCGATGCTCTGCGCGTCGCCGAAGACGTCCAGCGCGGCCGCCACAGCGCCGCCGCCGGCCCAGGCGCAGGTCCAGGCGCCGAGTTGCACCGGCACCGTCAGGCCGCTGCTGTCGACCAGACGCGTCCAGCCGGCGGTCGCATTGTTGCTGATGTTGCCTGCCGGCGCCCCGATCGCGTAGTCGTCCACGCCGTCGCCGTCGAAATCGCCGGCCCAGGCGCACCAGGAACCGAACAGATCGTTCGCCGCCGTCCCCGGCGAGAGCGCACCGCGATTGACCACGGGCAAGGTGCCCGCGTTTTCCACGCTGCTCGAACCGCCGCTCCAGAGGAAGGCGCGGCCCGCGCTTGCGCCATCGGTGTTGTCGTAGGGAGCGCCGATGACGACGTCGGCGGCGGTCGAGCCGACCACGTCGCCGATCCCGGCCACCGACCAGCCGAATCGGTCGCTGGCGTTGGCGCCGTTGGCGTAGCGGTCGGCCGTGGCATCGGCGCCGACCCCGCCGAAGAAGATCTCCACGCGACCGCGATTGAGCGCGCCGCCGCTGTAGTACGGGATTCCGACCGCGATGTCGGGCGTACTGTCGCCGCCGAAATCGCCGATGCCGGCCACGCTGTAGCCGAAGGCATTGTCGGCCGTGACCGTGGCGTTGGAGGCCATGCTCAAGTCGGCCGTCGTGTTCGGGCCGGGATTCGGACTCGTCGTACCCTGATACACGTAGACGGCGCCTTGCCGGTTGCCCGCGCCCGATCCCGTGCTGGGCGCTCCGATCGCCACACAACGCGCGGTGCCGCCGAGAAAGCGATCGACGCCGGCCACTGACCAGCCGAATCGCTCGTACGCCAGCGTGCCGGTCAACTCGAGGTCCGGTGTGGTGTTGGGGCCGCCGCTGCGGCCGTAGTACACGTAGGCAGCTCCGTTCTCGAGCGCACCCGCGTTGCTCAACGGAGCGCCGACGACGAAATCATCGCGGCCGTCGCCGTTGAAGTCGCCGACCGCCGCTACCGACCAGCCGAACCGTTCGCCGGCGCGCTGCCCCTCGAGCGTCACGTCGGGCGTGGCGGAGATCGGATTGCCGCCATAGAAGATATAGACCCGGCCGGCTTCGCTGCCGGTATTGTTGGCGTAGGGCGCGCCGACGGCGAAGTCCCCTTTGCCGTCGCCGTTGACGTCGCCGATGCGCGCCACGGAGTACCCGAATCGCTCGCCCCCGGAGCCGGTCCACGTGCGGTCCGCGCTCAAGGGAATCGCTGTCCCGCCGAACCAGAGATAGACGCGCCCTGCGTCCTGGCCGGAAGCCTGGAATCCGGGCGCGCCGATGAGCAATTCCCACGCACCGTCGTTGTTCTGGTCTTCCAGGGCGCTGACACAGAATCCGAAGTTCAAGCCTGCCACGCCGGTTTCTTCGCGCAGGATCTCGGCGGCGCGGACGCCAACCAAGCCGCCCGCCAGCAGGCAGAAGGACAGGCTCAAGGATAACAAGCGCATGCGGGTCCTCCCTGGGTGTCGGCCCGCCGATTGCAGAAAAACCTTGCGATCCGGGCCGGACTGGGTTGTTCTTTGCAAGACTCCGGCCAAACCGGCGCCTCAGGGCGCTTTTAGAGGCGGTATGCAACGATTTATGGCCCTGACCCTGGTCCTGGCGTTGCTTTTGAGCGCGTTCTGGTTCCTGTCTGCCCGTGATGTCCCGCAGCCGGTCGTCGCCGTCGGGGGTGGCCCGGTGGTCGCTCTCGGAGCGGGCGGGCCGATCGAGCATCTGCCGCCGGATCTGCCGCTCGTGCCACCGACGTGGCCGGCCGTCGTCGAGACGGGACCGGCCGGGCCCAGCCTCGCGCAAAACCTCGACCTCGTGATCCAACGGAACCAGACCCTCTATCAGGCCATGGCGGCGGCCGGTGCCCAGCACACCGATATCATGGCCGTGGTCGTCGGCGTCAAACCGTTCCGCGACCTGCGGAAGGTTCGCGCGGGCGAACAATTCCAGATCGTATTGAATACAGATAACCAATTGAGTTCTTTCGGCTTCGATCTGGACCTCGAGAGCTGGGTGAGGTACGAGCGCCAGGAAGACGGTTCGTTTGTCCAGGTGATGGGCTCGTATCCGGTCGAACGGCGGGTTGTCGGCATCGGCGGCGCCATCGAGACCAGCCTTTACGAGAGCCTCCAGAACTGCGGTGCTCCCCTGGACCTGGCGGCCAAGATGAACGACATCCTGGGCTGGGACCTCGATTTCAACCGCGACCCCCGCCGCGGCGACCTGTTCCGCATTGTCTACGAGGAAATCTACAAGGACGGCCAGTACGTCCGCACCGGCCCGATCATGACCTGCAGCTATCAGGGCAGTGGCCGCGATCTGGCCGCCTACCGTTACACCCTCGCCGACGGCAAGGCCGGCTACTTCGACCGCGAAGGCCGGAATCTGCAGAAACAACTGTTGCGCGCGCCGTTGAACTACTCCCGTATCTCCAGCGGATTCAGTTATAACCGCCGCCATCCGGTCCTCGGACGCAACATGCCGCATCTGGGGATCGACTACGCCGCGCCGATCGGCACGCCGGTCTGGGCGGCGGGCGACGGCACGGTCGCCGACATGGGCTACGACAAGGCCAACGGCCGCTACATGAGCCTGCGCCACACCAACCGGGAATACGAGACCTACTACCTGCATTTCTCGCGCTTCGCGCGGGGGCTTAAGGTCGGCTCGCGGGTCCGCCAGGGCCAAGTCATCGGCTATGTCGGCGCCACCGGCTATGCCACCGGACCGCACCTGGATTTCCGGGTGAAGAAGAGCGGCCAGTTCGTCAATCCCCGCACGTTGAAGCTGCCGCCCGCCGAGCCGGTCCCGGACGCGGAACTGGCGGGTTTCCTGGCCCTGCGGTACGCCTACGACACCGCCCTCGCCGAACTGCAGGAGCCGCGGCCGGCGCCCGCAGAGGTCGCCTCGCTCAGCAACGACGCGCCGACCTGGCACAACGCGCCGTGGCGGATGACGGCGCCGGCGGAGGCAGGCGCGTTGCCGGCGGCGCAATCCATTGACTGATCGGGATTGACGCGGCCGGACCTGCCCTCGCTCAAATCGGCTGCAGGTGGCGGCGCATATTGCGCAGGCTGATCAGCATCTGCAGCGGGATCTCCAGACATTTGCCATCATGCGGATCCCAGACGACCGGGCGGCCGTCACCAGCGAGCCGGCCCAGCCAGACCTCGTGGACCCGGCCGCCTGGCAGCCAGGCCCGCAGGCGCCAGCGTTCGTCGCTTTGCAAGGGATCCGCAGGCGCCGGCGCCATGACGTCCAGGCATTCCAGGCGGTCCAGATTCATCTGGAGATCGGCCAGGTGGTTGGCCGTGTCCTCGCGCCCGAAGGTCAGACGCCAACCTTCCGGCACAATCGGCTCCCACCCCCGCGAAGCGGCCGCCCGCCGGGCCCAGAGTAACGGTCGCGACGGTTCGTCCACGCGGAAGCTGTCGGCCGCTTCGGGCCGAAAGCTCAAGGCTCCCAGTTCGATGAACTCCTGCAGCGATCCCTCCAGCGGCCACAGGGCCTCGGCCCGCGCGATGACCAGAGTGCCCTGGCGGCGCGCCGGCACCACCCGCAACGGTTCGCCCCGTTGCTCACCGAACTCGACGCGCAGGCTGTCGCCGCCGGCCGCATAGATGGTCAGACCGCGATAAAAAGGCAGCAGTCCGTACTCGGCGAGTTGATCCGGTGCACCTTGATCCGGCTCCGGAAAAGACACGAGCGCGGTATCGGTCGCGCGAAAGACGATCTCGCGGATGCGCCGCACGTCGGCCAGCAACCACGTGGCGCCCCCGCGCTCGAGTCGGCGGTCCGCATACCGGCTATGGTAATGCTCCGACTTGCCCGCCGGCACCGAGGTGCCGCCCGGCAGGCGCAGCCACCAGCGCTCGTCGCCGAAGGTCGCGCAGACCACCGATCCGGCGCCCCGGCGATCGATGCGCAGGGAATCCGCGTCGGCGGCGCGTAGCGGCGGCAAGAGGCGCGGCAGGCGCAGGTTGTCCGGCAGGCTCGCGGCCACGGTGTAATAATCGCCCCCGACACCGAAAACGCGGCGGCGGCCCGCGCCGCTGGCGTAGATCATTTCGGCCACCGGATTGGCGTCGCCCAGCGCGATGCGCTCGCGACCACCCTCGCGCAGATGGAAAACGATCTCCAGCCACGTCTCGTTGCCGAAGCCGAAGCGCCGCTCGTCCGGCTCGGTGCCCGGCAGCTCCGCGTATCCGTCGCCGCTGACGAGCGCGGCGAGCACCGCGACGGCCCGCTCCTCGTGCACGAGGTCGTTGACAAGCCCTGTGAGCAGCCAACGGCCTGCTGCGTCGCGGCGCAGGACGGTCGTCCCGGCGAGGCGTCGCACCTCGAGCGACTCGACCTCGGCCGGCGAGAAACGGAACAGCGCGCTGCCGAACAACAGATCGGGCGCGCGCGCGCCGGTGCCGGACCACCGCCACAAGCCGATCCCGGCCGCGATGACGACAAGCCCGAGCGCGATGCGCAAGATCCAGCGCCCCATGTCAGCGCCTCCGGCTGCGGGTCAGCACCGCGATCGTCCAGACCGTGCCCACCAGACCCGGCCACACCAGCACCGATAGCCAGCCCAGTCCGTGGCGCGTCGTCGCGCTCAGCAGCAGAGGCTGGAAACTGCGCCGGCGGCCCCGGATGCCGAGCAGATCTTCTTCCTCGACCAGCCAGCCCATCAGGTTCAGGACGAGGTCGCGATTGCCGTAAAGATTGATGTTCGCATTGGTCACGACACTGGCGTTGCCGATCAGGATCAACCGCCCAGCCGGCGCGGGCGGCGACTCCGCTGCCGCCGCGGCAGGGTCGCCGGAGGCCAGCGAATCGGCCGCCGCCGCGGGCGGCGCGACGGTGAGCGCGACGGCGAACGGGCGCGGGCCCGGATGGTCCGCCGC
>JAQULN010000016.1 GCA_028718575.1 Candidatus Krumholzibacteriia bacterium
ATCTACCTCGTCCGCGCTCGAGACGCCGCGCAGGAGACGTGGCTACGCGCGACACTCTTACGCTGAGGCGCCGCCGGAGATACGGCACAAGGCCACGACACTCAGCGCTAGCGCACGCCGGGGCGACCCGGAAAGTCCCAGTTCACCATGACGGCGCCCCGACGCTGCGCGCCATACTGATCGACGCAAGTAATGGTGATGGCATTGACGCCGCGGTAGAGATCGGCGGCCGGAATGACCCAGGCTCCGGCTCCGCCCGGCGTCACCACCCCCACGCCTTCTCCGCCCAGGCTGTTCTGCCAACGGACCTCCACCGGCACGAAACCGTCTTCGACCTTACCGTGTATTTCCAGGAAGTGGGGCGGCGCCAAGTCGGGGATCTCGCTGCCTTGGCCGAGCCAAACGTAGCCCCCGGCCGGGTCCGGCAAGCCGTAAGCGGAACCCAAGATACGGGTCATCGTGATTTCAACGCCATAGCCGTCGAAACGCAAGATCGGGACCGTGAACTCGCTCCAGTTCGAACGTTGCCCGGCCTCGTCGCGCGCCCGGATTCGGACACGGAAGTCCCCATTACGGATCGGCGCGCCAGTATCCCAGACCTCGCTCAGGTCGAACACGCGTCCGACGGTCATCTCCGGTTCAGACCAAGTGCCAGTCTCCGTGATCAAATAGCTGCGGTCCCATGTCGCCGGCTCGTTCGCCAGAGCGATCATCTGCAGGCGCAGGGCACCGCCGGCGCCCGCCGTATCCCAGCCGGTGACGAAGAAACTCTCGACGACAGGCAGACCCCAGTAGACAGATGCACGGGCCTCTTCGCCTTGCAGCAGCACGCGGTACTCGAAACGGTCGTCGGCACAATCGAATTCGGATCCGTCGGCGATCACGATTTCGACATCTCCGAATTGATAGTTGCGCCGCCAGAGTAGACTACTCTCCCCGACGACGGTAGCGGTCATGGGCGCCAGAGCCCGCCCGAGGCCGTGCAGGTCGCGTAAACCATCATGCAAGGGGCTGCTCCAGTTTCTGACCTGGTCGTCTTGCCACCGGAGCCAGATGGGATAAACATGATCAGTCAGCAGTCCGTAGACCTCGTTGAAGCCGGGGTACTGCGCTTGTCCGGAGCAGGAACCGCGGCTTTCCGGCGTCAAGAAGGGACCGCCGGCCGAATCGCGCATGGCCGCCGCCAGGTTGGCGAAGTTGGACGAGAAATCCGGCGGTTGCGGAACGACCGACGGGTGCAGCAGAGAATAGTTTGGGAACTCCGAACGAATATACGTCGGATCCATTCCGTTGTGGTAAGGCAGATCGGCCAGGCCCGTGCCGCAACTCTGCGGACATTGCAGATCCTCGACGAAAATGTGATCTAACAGAGCCGCCATCTCGGCATCGCAGCGCGCGATCACGCTGTTGCCGCCGATTAGAAAATGGCGTCCCACCGCCGGATCCTGCGCCGAGGCATAAAGCCGCCGGCGCAAGCCACGAATGAAGTCGAGGCGGCCTTGGCGAATGGCGACTTGTTCATCGTAGTCGTACCGCATGGCGACGCCGTCGAGATCGCGATCGAGGTAGTGGCCGGAGAACACCGTCTCCCCCCCGTAAAGGATGGGGTACTCGGAGAAGTATTCCCAGACATCGAACATCAACCCTACGTTGGCTAAGCGGTTGTCGTAGTGATTCCACTCGTTGACGAAGAACCAAGCCAGCGTGTCGCGGGCCGCCGGGTAAGCCAGGTTCACAAGCCGCGAGGCATAACCGGAACCTGCCTGGGCCGAGATCGCCAAGGATCCGTCGACCAGGTGCCCCAATACGTTCGTATCCGGGCTCGCCGCCGCCTTGGCGTCGCGATAGATCCGGTCGAAGACATCGTAGGCGCGGTTGGCGCTGGGAATGTTCGGATTGTTCCAGAGCGCGACGCCCCCGGCGAAGGCCACAGTCGCCACATTGCGCGAATCAGGTTGTTCGCGTATGCGACGTACCCACTGATGGGATTCCGTTCCCGGGTAATCGTAGGTGCCCAGCAGATGCAGTGGCGCACAGATGATCACGTCGGCTTGCGCCCACTCCGCAACCCAGGCCGAACTCGGGTAATGACCGGCGATCTGGATTGATGTGAATCCATAGCGATCGCCCTGAGGCTGGGGAATCGCGCCCAGCGGCATCTCGATCGTCTCGTGCAGCGCCGTGACCGCAGCGGAGCGGTTGCCGGCGCCGTCGATCGCCACGACGACGACCGTCAGCGTGTCGGAATGATAGGTGCGAGGGCCGATCGCGACAGCCAGGTTGTTGACTGACACCGCAAGCGAGCTTGAAGCACCCACGTGCTCGCCTACCGCTGCGGTCTTGTACAGCCAGTGAGGATCAGGCGCGTCGAGGTACAACGGATAACTGCTGGCGTAAGTGCAGGTGATCTCGAAGATGGACGGCTCGTCCGCGGCTGCCGAAACGAGCACGGTCAAGGGATCGCTGTTGGTGGTCAAGACCAGGCTGGCCGCGGCCTGGATCACCTGCGGCGGTATGGTATCCTGCGCCGGAGCGCCGCTCGGCGCCAGCCAGGCCAGCGCTAGCAGCAACGGCGGGACCCGCAATGCGACTGCGCAGCGACGTGTCATGACTCCTCCTCGCCGGCTGCGAATTCGGCGGCGTGCCGACGGGTTACGTTGGCGCACGTCGGCTGGCGACTTCAGCCCGAATGTACGCCACGATCTCGCGTGTGCTGGCGCCCGGGCCGAAAAGACGCCCGACACCCAGGGCCGCCAGGGCGGCCATGTCTTCATCGCCGATGCAGCCGCCGCCCGTCAACAAGATATCGTCGCCACCCTTCTCGCGCAGCAGGCGCAAAACTTCGGGAAAGATGTGCATGTGCGCTCCGGAAAGCAGCGACAACCCGACGGCATCCACGTCTTCCTGGACCGCCGCTTCGGCGATCATGGCCGGCGTCTGGCGAATCCCGGTGTAGATCACTTCCATACCGGCGTCGCGCAGTGCGCGCGCGACGACCTTGGCGCCGCGATCGTGCCCGTCGAGTCCCGCCTTGGCGACCAGGACCCGAATGGTTCGCTCTGTGTCTGCTCGTTCCATGCCTCGGCCTCCGTACTGCCGGCCCGCGCGCCCGCTGCCCTGCGTGTCGCTGGTCGCAGGCGAGCGTCCGCTGTCAGATGACGATCGGCTCGATGTACTCGCCGTAGATCGTCTTGAGCGTGCCGACGATCTCGCCCAATGTCGCGTGGACCTTGACCGCCGCGATGAACGGCGGCATCAGGTTATCGCCGTCGCGCGCCGCCTGCGCGACCGCCGCCAGCGCCGACTGCACCGCCAGGTTGTCGCGGCGGGACCGCAGGTCGGCCAACTTGCGCACCTGACTGCGGGCGACCTCCGGATCGATGCGCAGCAAAGGGATCGCCTGCCTTTCGCCGGCGTTGACGAACTCGTTCACGCCGACCACGATCCGTTGTTTGCGCTCGAGCGCCATCTGATACCAGTGCGCCGCGTCGGCGATCTCGCGCTGAAAGAAGCCTTCCTGCAGCGCTGCAACCACACCGCCCAGCTCGGCGATGCGGGCGAAATAAGCCTCGGCTTCGGCTTCCAGCCGACTGGTCATGCTCTCAACGTAGTACGACCCCGCCAGGGGGTCGACGGTATCGGCGACGCCGATTTCGAGGGCGAGGATCTGCTGGGTGCGCAAGGCGATCTCCACCGCTTCCTCGCTCGGCAGCGCCAGCGCCTCATCCATGCTGTTGGTGTGCAGACTCTGCGTGCCGCCCAGCACACCAGCTAGCGCTTCGTACGCCGTGCGCACGATGTTCAGGTGGGGCTGCTGCGCGGTCAGGCTGCAACCGGCCGTCTGGGTATGGAAGCGCAACAGCCAAGAACGAGGGTTCTTCGCGTGATACCGCTCCCGCATGTGCCGCGCCCAGATGCGCCGCGCCGCGCGGAATTTGGCCACCTCTTCGAAGAGATCCAGGTGGCTGTTGAAGAAGAACGACAGGCGAGGCGCGAAGTCGTCGATTGCCAACCCGGCGGCCAAGGCCGCATCGACGTAAGCGAAGCCGTCGGCCAGCGTGAAGGCCAATTCCTGGACCGCTGTCGACCCCGCCTCGCGGATATGGTAGCCGGAGATGCTGACCGTATTGAACTGCGGCAGGTGCCGGGCGCCGAAGGCGATGGTGTCGGTCACCAGCTTGAGCGACGGTTCAGGAGGAAAGATGAACTCCTTCTGCGCGATGAATTCCTTGAGGATGTCGTTCTGCAAGGTGCCGCGCAGCTTCGCGACATCGGCGCCCTGCGCTTCGGCGGCCGCGATGTACATGGCCCAGATGATGGCCGCCGGCGAGTTGATGGTCATCGACGTCGAGACGTCGGCCAACGGGATGCCGGCGAAGAGGGTCTGCATGTCATCGAGACTGCCGATCGAGACGCCGCAGTGGCCGACCTCGCCGGCCGACCAGGGATCGTCCGCGTCGCGTCCCATCAAGGTCGGCAAGTCGAACGCCACCGACAGGCCGGTCTGGCCGCGCTCCAGAAGAAAACGGTAGCGCCGGTTGGTGTCCTCGGCGGTGCCGAATCCGGCGAACTGGCGCATGGTCCACAGCTTGCCGCGGTAGAGGTCGGCATGGACGCCGCGCGTGAACGGATAGCGGCCGGGATCGCCCAGATCGCGGTCATAGTCGAGATCGGCCACGTCGGCCGGGGTCGCCAGCAGCGGGATCGGACGGCCGGATACCGTCACGTGCCGATCGTGCTCGAGGAGCCGCGACGGCGGCGTGTCCGTTGCAGATCGAATCGCCCGCGGCCGTTGCAGATCGCTCATGCCTTATCCTCCACGGATTCCAGAAACGCCGCCAGCAGCGCGCGGGCGGCGGCGTAGGGCGTCGCTCGGCCGGCGACGACCCGCTCGCTCCAGGCGGAAACGTCCGCGGCAAGCTGCCCGCGGGCGCGCTGCCACAGCCGGTCGCGCAGGATGGCCATGATCTCGCCACGGGCTCGTTCCAGGCGACGGGTGGCGAGATCTCCGCTGCGCTGCAGGCTCTGGTGGTGTCGGCCCACAGCGGCGGCGAGATCGGCGATCCCCTCGCCTTGCGATGCGATCGTCGCCAGCACGGGCGGCCGCCAGACGGCAGCGGGGCGCATGGCGAGGTCGGCCTCGAGCGTGCGGACGAGCTGATCGGCGCCGGGACGATCTGCCTTGTTCACCACCAGGATGTCGGCGACCTCCATCAAGCCGGCTTTCATGGCCTGGATGGCGTCGCCGGATTCGGGCGAAAGCACGACGACGACCGTGTCGGCGGCCGTCGCGATATCCATCTCGGTCTGACCGACGCCGACTGTCTCGATCACGAGGACGTCGTGGCCGAATGCTTCGAGGACGTCGGCTACCTCCTTGGTCGCCCGCGCCAAGCCGCCCAGGCGGCCGCGTGTGGCCATGCTGCGAATGAACACGCCGGAGTCGAGAGTCAGATCACCCATGCGGACCCGATCGCCGAGGACGGCGCCGCCGGTGAATGGGCTGGTTGGATCGACCGCCACGACGCCGACGCGCCGGCCGGCGCGGCGCTCGCCGCGAACCAGAGCGTCGACCAGGGTGCTCTTGCCAACACCGGGGGGCCCGGTCACGCCAAGGCGGGGCGCGCCGTTGAGGGCGGGGTACAACGCCTCGAGGACGGCCTCGGCCTCGGCGCCGCCGTTCTCCACGACGCTGATGAGGCGGGAGGCGGCGCGCCGGTCGCCGGCGGTGAAGGCGGCAATGATGCGGTCCAAATCAGTTCCCAGCATCGGTTCCTGCTCGATGTCAAAGTGGGAGATTATTAATCGACAATGTAGCCGAAGCTGCCGACGAGGCCACCGGCAGCCCGTGCAGCATTCGCCGGCGCCGCCCAGGCCGTCCGTGGCGAATCCTTAATCCTATAGATAAACTATAGTTTTACGGCGGCAACCGAACCCCGCGCCCACTTGCGCGGCGCGTCGATCACTTGACGGCGAGACGAGGACGGGAATGGATCTGGACCTGAACGACCAACAGCGGATGCTGCGCGACGCGACCCGCCAGTTCGCTGAGCAACGGCTCCTGCCCCAGGCGAAGGCGGCCGAGGAAGCAGGCGCCATGGCGCCCGAGCTGCGGCGTGAGCTGGCCGCCATGGGCTACTGCGGCATTGGCACGCCGGAACGCTACGGCGGCTCGGGTCTTGATGCGGTCTCCTACGCGTTGATGGTTTCGGAACTTTCCTACGGCGATGCGTCGGTCGGGGTCACGGTCTCGGTCACCAACAGCCTGGTCCAGGATCCCATCCTCATGTTCGGGACCGAGGAGCAGAAACGGCGCTATATCCCGCCGCTTGCCCGCGGCGACGTGTGGGGCGGCTTCGCGCTCACCGAACCCGCGGCCGGGACCGACGCCGGCGGGACGCGCACGACAGCCGTCGCCGACGGCGATCACTACGTCGTGAACGGCGCGAAGAGCTTCGTGACCAACGGCGGCTTCGCCGACACCTTCGTGGTCTTCGTGCGCGGCGACCGCGAGGTCAAACACGGCGGGATCTCGGCGTTCATCGTGGAGCGGGACACCCCCGGCTTTGCCATCGGCAAGCACGAGGACAAGTTGGGCATCCGCGCTTCCTCGACCACCGAACTGGTCTTCGAGGACTGTCGATTGCCTCGCGCTAACCTGCTCGGCGAATGGGGTCAAGGCTTCAAGGTGGCGATGAAGACGCTCGATTCGGGGCGGATCGGCATTGCCGCGCAGGCGCACGGCATCGCGCAGCGCGCCTTGGATCTGGCGGTCAAGTACGCCAAAGAACGCCAGCAGTTCGAGCGGCCGCTGTCTACGTTTCAGCACATCCAGTTTCGGCTGGCGGACATGGCCACGGACGTCGAGGCGACGCGTCTGCTGCTGCTGCAGGCGGCCTTTGCCAAGGATGTCGTCACCCGCAACCCAGGCGCGCGTTACTCGCAAGCGGCCGCGATGGCCAAACTCTTCGCCTCCGAAGCCGCGCATCGCGTAGTGCACCAGGCCTTGCAGATCCATGGCGGCTACGGATATATCAAAGAGTTCGAGATCGAGCGACTGTACCGCGATCAGCGCATCACCGAGATCTACGAAGGCACCTCCGAGGCGATGCGCATGGTCATCGCCGCCAGCCTGTTGAAATAACGGAAGCGCCGGTCTGCGATCGCCGCCGGCTCAGTGCCGCCCTTCCTGCCGCAACCGCTCCAGCACCTGCTGCACGCCGGCGTCCTGCATGTCGCGCGCCGTCGCGCGCGCGATCGCACTGGCCAGCGACAGGTCGTCGTCCTGCACGCTCGCCTGGCGGAGGTTCGCGGCAATCAACCCTTCGACCTTGCGGATCAACGCCTGCGAGAAGCGTTCGAGCTGGGCATGATCCTGCGGGCTGAAGCGGCGTTGATTGCGCTCCACTTCATGGCGGCGCAAGTCCTCGAGCACCGCGTGCAGGCGCTCGATGGTGGGCGCCACCCGGTGCTCGCGATACCAGGCGCTGAACTCGGCCACGTGTTTCTCGACGATTTGCTCGGCGCGCAGCGCCTCTTTGCGCCGCGCTTCGAGATTGGCGGCGACCAAATCCTCGAAATCGTCGACCGTGTAGAGATACACGTCGGCGTGCACGGCCAGCGCCGGATCGATATCGCGGGGTACGGCGAGGTCCAACAGCAGCAGGGGCCGCTTGCGCCGGCGCACGGCGTCCAGCATCGCGGCGCCGACGACGACGGGCGCCGGGGCGCCGGTCGCCGAGATCACCAGGTCGGCCCAGTCGACATCGGCGGCGCCCGGCGGAAATCCTGTCACCCGCCCGCCGAGCAGGTCGGCCACCACGCGCGCGTTCGCTGCGGTGCGATTGGCGATCCGCCAGTCGGCGACCCCGGCCCCGTGCAGGTGGTTGGCCGCAAGACGCGCGGTCTCACCGGCGCCTACCAGCAGAACCCGCCTTCCCGCCAACGATCCGAAGATGCGCTGGGCCATCTGCACCGCCGCGCTGGCCACCGACACGGCGCCCTGACTGATTCCGGTGCGGTTGCGCACATCCTTGCCGGCCTCGATGGCTCGCAAGAGGGCCTTGTTCAAGATGTTGTTGGTCGCCGTGGCGGCGAGCGCCCTGGTATACGCCTCCTTGAGCTGCCCCAATATCTGGACTTCGCCCAGGAGTTGGCTGTCCAACCCCGCGGCAACCCGCACCAGGTGGCGCATCGCGTCGTCGTCGCGTAGCACGTAGGCTGCGCCCGCCGCAGCCGGCGGCAGTCCCGTCAGACGGCAATAGAGCCGGCGCAACGCGTCCTCGTCGTGGTGTTCGACCGGCGATAGATAGACCTCGGTGCGATTGCAGGTGCTGAGAATCGCCGCTCCTTCGAGATTGTCCGCGCCGCTCAACTCGCGCAGCGCGCGATCGATCTGCGGCGGCGCCATCGCAGCCTGCTCGCGAATTTCCAAAGAGGCGGTGCGGTGGTTCAAGCCGATCAGTTCCAGCCTCATGCGCCTCTCCCCTGAAAGATCTCGATCACCGAGACGCACAGGAGAGTCACCATCACGCCGCACATGATCACACAGCCGACCGCCAGACCGTTAGCGGACCACCAGCGGCGCCGATCGACCACCACCAGCGCAACCAGCAACGCCGCTAGCAGCAACATCTGATGCAAGTGGCTGATCACAGTCGCTTCCTCGCCCGGCCGCAGCGAGGTCCAGATCATCGCGGTCGCCACGCTGGCCACCACCAGCGCGGTTCCCGTCACCAGGGTCAAGCGCCGCAGGCGGTCGAGGTCGCCAAGGCTGGGCAGGCGCTGAAACCAGGCATCGAACCGGCGCCGGCGAATCTGCTGGTGCAGGATCATGTGCCCGGTCGCAAACACGCCGCAGCCCAGCAGCAGCGCCACGCCCGCCAGGGAGAGGCTGGCGTGGACAGCGACTTCCGGCCCCACTAAAAACCGCGTGACTGTCCCGGGGTGAAGTCCTGACACCAGGCCCAGCACCATCAGACCGACCACCCCCAGCAAAGGCAGCACGGCGAACAACCGCTGGTTGACCCAGCGTTGGGCGTAGCACTGGCCGAACCAAACCAGCGCCGCCAAGAAGAAGGCCAACTGGCCCGGGTTCAAAATCGGTAGCTGCCGCTGGCGGACCGCCAGGGCAACTATCCAGACGCCCAACACCGCCGCCGCCAGCCAGCCGAAGCGGATGGCGACGGCTTCCAGCCCCAGGTCGGTGCGCCGCAGCAGAATCGCCCAGATCCCCAGCAGAACGCCGAAGCCGACCAGCAAGAGCTGCGGCAAAACGAGATAGAGCCACTGATCCATGGCGGTAAGATAATATCGCCGGCGCGATCGTGCCGGTCTCAGGCGCCAGGCGGTCGCGCGCCAAGTCTGCTAGCCGCCGGCTGCCTGTCGCCGCCGCCGCGCCGCGGCGCACGTAGTAGCGCACACATTGGCGGCGGCCGGGGAAAACGAGGCGGCCTCCATCGCGGAGGCCGCCTCGCTCAATCCAGGCCTCGCCGCCGCCGCGGCGCCGCGGGTCAGCTCTTGTCCGCCATCGCCTTGTTGTTCGTCAAAAAGGCAATGATCAGGCCGACGACGAGTATGATAGCGCCGACAGTAAACGTGGCCGGGCCGGCGCTCTCGGGCCGGGCATCCTTGATGGCGGCGGCGATCTGCGGGCCGGCGATCCCGCCCGCCGACCAGGCGGTCAAGATCGTGCCGTAGACCACGGGCATCAGCCGCGCGCCAAAGATGTCGAGCACGAACGACGGCATCGTGCCGAAACCGCCGCCGTAGCACAAGAGGACGTAGCAGACCAGGATCCCGAAGATCCAGGGGTTGCCGACGAAGATCAACGCCGCGAAGACCAGCACCTGCGTGCCGAGGATCAACCGGAAGGTCTGCGCGCGGCCGATCTTGTCGGAAAGTCCACCCCAGAAGAAACGGCCGATCCCGTTAAAAAGCGAGCTGATGGCGATCAAGGTCGCGCCCGCGCTGGCCAGAGCAGCCACGGTCATCGTCGGGTTGATCTTGCGCAGGATGTCCTGCAACATGGGCGACTGCATGCCGATGAACATGATGCCGGCCGTCACGTTGAAGAACAGGATCAGCCACATCATCACGAATTTCCCCGACAGAAGCGCCTGGCGGGCGGTCAAGCTGTCCTCGCTCAACTTGCTCGCGGCGCTCTGCGCCGGCGGCGTCCAACCAGCCGGGACGAATCCGGCCGGCGGGTTCTTCATCGCGAGCGCGGCCGGCAAGCCGATGACGAACAGGACCACGCCGATCCAAGCGAACGAAGGCACGATCTGGTTGTCGACGGCCGCCATGATCACCGGCGCGATGACCTTGGACATGACCAGCGCGCCGAAGCCGAAGCCCATGACGACCATGCCGGTCACGAAGCCCTTCTTGTCCGGGAACCACTTCGCCGCAGTCGCCACTGGGGTCACGTAACCGAGGCCGAGGCCGATGCCGCCGACGACGCCGTAACCGAGGTAGAAGATCGGCAGACTCTTCATGGACATCGCCAACGCGCCGATCACATAGCCTGCGCCGTAGAGAATGACGCCGAGCGTCGCCAGCTTCTTGGGGCCGTGCTTGGGCAGGTTCATGCCGCCCCAGGCAGCCGCCAAACCGAGCGTACAGATCGCCAAGCTGAAGATCCACATGGCCTGGACGTTGGTCCAGCCGAACTGCGTCACGATGGGCTTCTGGAAGAAGCTCCACGCATACACGGTACCAAGGACCATCTGCAGCACGGTCCCCATGATCGCAATCAGCCATCGATTGCCTTGACTCTGCTGAGACATCGAATACCTCCGGCCGTCGGTGCCGCCGGCGCTCGCGGTTCTTACGCCGGCCCGTTCGTTTCCAAGAACCTAACAGGCGAAATTTGGTACGCTTACCGGCGGGTTGTCAACGCACAAACACCCGCCGCTGCGCGGACCGGCGCACGTTATATAGGCGGCAAACGATCCTGGATCACGCATCAGGCAGCGAGAACGTAAAGACCGAACCGACGTCTGGGGTGCTGGTTACCGCCACCTGGCCGCCGTAGAGTCCGGCGATCTTCTTGACCGTGGACAGACCGAGTCCCGACCCTTCGATATGGCTGGTTTTTTCGTTGCGAATCCGCACGAAATCGCCGAACAACCGCTCGACATCCTTGTCGGCCATACCGATGCCGGTATCGGCGACCTCGATCACGACGGCGCCGTCTTTGCGCTCGCAGCGTAAGGTTACCGAGCCCTGGTCGCGATTGTACTTCACGGCGTTGGAAAGGAGGTTGTTGAGCACGATCTCGATCTCGGTGCGGTCGACCACGGCAGGCACCGGCTGCGGCGCTTCCAGCGACAGGGTAATACCGCGCGCAGCGGCGAGGGGCTCTTGCGTCTCCATGGCGGCGCGGGCCAGGGCGGTCAAATCGTGCTCCGCCAGTTTGCGCACCATGGTGCCCGACTCGATACGGGTCATGTCGATGAGGTCGAAGATCAGCTTGCGCATGCCCTGGATGCGCACCAGCGCGCGCGCCACCGAATGCTTGAACATGTCCGGGTCGGCGTTCGGCGGTTGTTCTTTCATCAAGCTCAAATAGCTTTCCACGGCGTTGAGCGGCGCCTTGAGCTCGTGGGCCAGCACGGAGATGAACTCGAAGCGGATGCGCCGCTTTTCCTCCGCCAGGCGCTGGGCCTCGCGCACGAGAAGAAGCTGGTTGGTCGCCTTGCGCACCGCCGCCCGCAACTCCTGCGGCGTGAACGGCTTGGCCAGGAAATCGAACGCACCTTGCTTGGTCGCCGTGATCGCCGTTTCGAGCGACGCATACGCGGTGATCATCACCGTGATCATCTCCCGCACGCGATCCTGGATCTTGGCCAAGACATCGAGGCCGCTCATCCCCGGCAGTTTATAGTCGAGCAGGAGGATGTCCGGTTGTATCTCTTCGATCAAGGCCAGCGTTTCCTCGCCGCTGGCCGCCGTCTGGACGGTGTAAGACACGACGGCGTCGAGTTCCTCGAAACGCGTCGTGAAATGAGCGAGCGCCCGGGCGGTGCCCTCGCGCATTCCCATCTCGTCGTCGGTCACGAGAACATTCAATGTGTATTCCATGCTCACTCCAGCCGCTCGCTGCGGGCGACGCGCGGCAGAGCGATCGTAAACTTGGTGCCGGTCGGCCCTTGCGACGGATCGGCGTTCGTCTCAACGGTGATCGCGCCTCGATGCATCTTGACGATACCGTAGGATACGGCCAGACCGAGCCCCGTACCCTTGCCGATTTGCTTGGTCGTAAAAAACGGTTGGAACAGGCGCGACCTGTGCTCGGCCGGGATGCCGCAGCCCGTGTCCTGCACGTCGAACAGGATGTGATCGCCGTCGTCCCGCGTGCCAAGCGTGAGGCGACCGCCGTTCGGCATGGCCGCATAGGCGTTGGCAATGAGGTTAGTCAGCACCTGGGTGATCTGTTCGGGATCCATCTCGCCGTGGCTGTGTTTGTGCTCGCAGACGATTGCGACGGAAATGTTATCAGGCGCCGGCACAGCCGCAACCGCCTTACGAACGAGTTCCTCGATCACGACCGATTGCAGCAAAACCTTGTTCTCCCGCGCGAAGTTGAGCAGATCGGCGACGATCCGCTTGCAGCGATCCGCCTGCTCCGCGATGAGCCCCAGGTCTTTCGTATAGCTGCTGTTCTCGCCCGCCTCGTCCTTGAGCAGGTGGGCGTACATCAGCACGACTCCGAGCGGATTGTTGAGTTCGTGCGCAATGCCGGCCGCGAGTTGACCCATGCTCGCGAGGCGTTCGCTGTGCATGAGCTGTTCCTGGGTGCTGCGCAGCTGGTCGTTGCTGCGGGAGAGTTCGCTGACGGTCTTCTGCAATTCGCCGATGGCGTACGGCAAGCACATTTCGCTCTCGGCGAATCCCGCGAAGATCGCCGCTGCGTGTTCGCGGCAGGTATGATATCCGCAGGCGCCGCAGTTGAGCTCGTCCTGAACCTTGATCTTGCCCATGCGCTTGAGAATCGCTTCCAGCTCCGGTCGCGGCGGCGGCGGCAGAATCTGCGTTTTGGCGGTGTACCGCCGTTCGAGGTCGAGGCCGGCGAACCGATTCACCCAACCGTTCCATCGCTCCTTGTCGAAGTTGGCCAATCGATAGCGCACATAGTTGCTGACCCGCGTCCGCCGCTGGAACAGCGGCTCCTTGGTCGTCATGCCGGCGCCCATGACGCAACCGTTGCAGAAGAGGATCTCGAGCAGCGTGCTTTCCAGAATGCCTTGCGAGAGATCTTCCATCGCGGCGATGAAACGCTCCTTCCCATACGCGGCGACGACATCGTTGGTGGTCAAGTCTTCCTCGATGCCTGAGGTCTGGAGGAAGCCGCGCGAGAGGGAGAATAACGCGCCGAGGTTGGGCGCGGGCGGATCGAAATCCGCGGGTACGCTGTTTTGCGGCCCGATGCCGCGCGCTTCGAGCAGCGTCCGTAGTTCAGCGAAGGTGAGCACCACGTCGACTTCGCCGGCGACGTTCGCGTCTGCCGCCTCGAGCTTCTTGCCGAGGCAGGGGCCGATGAACACGATTCTGGTTTCGGGACCGTGGATATGGCGCAGCGCACGCGCCATGGCGATCATCGGCGACACGATCGGCGCGAGGGCGCCGATCATCCCCGGCACATAGCGCTCGACGAAGCCGACCACCGCCGGGCACATGGTCGCGATGTGGCTCCGCCGCTTGGACTGAGCGTAGAGCCGCTGGTAGCGCTCCGCGACCAGGTCGGCGCCGAATCCGACCTCGGTCACGAGATCGAAGCCGAGCGCTCGCACCATCCCCACCAGGACGCGGAAATCGTAGTCGGCCTGGAATTCCGCGGTGAAACTCGGGGCCAACATGGCCGCGACCTTATCGCCGCTGGCCAACAAATGCTCGGCCTCGTGAATCGTGCTGACGCCCTGCTTGGCGCCTTGCGAGCAGACCTGGACGCAGTTGCCGCAGCCGATGCAACGTTCGCCGATGATCTGCGCCTGCCCGTCCGTGATCCGGATCGCCTTGGCCGGACATTCGCGGACGCATGTATAGCAAACCCGGCAACGGTCCGGGACCGTCTTGACGAAGCAGCTCACCGCTCCGGTCTGCATGGCGTCTCTATTTCACCTTCCGGTCGTCGTCACGCTTCCAGCAACTTCGCCACCGCGTTGCGTAGCTCCTCCGGCCGCACGGGTTTGTCGAGCATGACGTCGGCCTCGATCCAACGGCGAGCCCGTGCATCCTGCGTCTTGAACGACATGCCGGTAGCCGCGGTTACCCCCGTCAGCAGAATGACGGGCAGGTCGGGATAGAGCTTCTTGATCGTGTGGCAGAGGACGAACCCGGAGTCCATTTCCTCCATCATCAAATCGAGCACAGCGAGACTCGGCTGCGTCCGCAGCAAAATCTCCTCCCCTTCGGCCTGCGACGCGGCCGTGATGACATCATAGCCGTAACCGCGCAGGATCATCGATACTTGCTCCCGGCAGTCGATGTCGTCGTCGACGATCAGTATCTTTCGTTCGCTCGCCATCGTTCTGTCCCTCGTCTTTCGGCGCCGCAACAATCGGCGCTGCTCTTTGATCCGCCATAACAACGCCGCGTCAGCCCGGAGCGGCGTTACGCCGGATGCGTGAAGTCGAGGTCGCAGCGCAGGCAACGCCGAGCTTCACATCGCGCCGCGCTTTCGTTGATCACCAGCTCGACCTCGTCGAAGTTGTGACTGCGCTCCGCGGCCGGCCGGTGCGGCGCGACTACCCTCACGGGCACCTCATC
>JAQULN010000017.1 GCA_028718575.1 Candidatus Krumholzibacteriia bacterium
GTAGCATGATGGTGATACGGGATGCGGTCCGACACGCGGTCGGACCGACAGTTGGCAGCGCGACGGACCTGTCGGATATGGCCGGCGGTACCGAGCGCTGGCGAGTGCCGGCCAAGCCGGCAAAGGAAGTTGTGAGAACGTGAAGAAGATCTATGTGGGCAACCTGCCCTTCTCCGCCACCGACGACGAGATGACCAAACTCTTCAGCCAGCACGGCACCGTGCACTCGGTCGCCCTGATCAACGACCGTGAGACCGGCCGTCCCCGCGGATTCGGTTTCGTGGAGATGGACGACAACGAGGCCATGGCCGCCATCAGCGCCCTGAACGGGTACGAGATGGACGGTCGCAACCTGCGCGTCAACCAGGCCGAGGATCGCCGCACCGGCGGCGGTGGCGGCGGTGGCGGCAGTCGGGGTGGCTTTGGCGGCGGTAGCCGGGGTGGCCGCGGCTGGTAACCAGCGCTTTGCCCACCAAGTCGAAGGAACGACAAGGAACCCCGCTCCCACCTGGGAGCGGGGTTTTGTTCGTTCGCCAATGCGAATAGACCAACGCGGGGACGGTCGCACACTCGTGGCACCGCCCGGTTGGCACGCTGCACAAATTGAAAATGCCATTTACAATTTGTGCAGTTTGGCCGCACGTTCCCGACGCTGCCATCAACACCGAACGCGCGAAGGTGCGCCGACAACGCGCCGACGCGGGTTCCATCGGCGCGCTTGCCGCCGCCCCGCCAATCGGTTATACCGTGACAACGCCACCGGCGGCGGGCTGCAACGCGAACGTATCGGCCCGGCGAGGCAAACGCGAATCAGAGGTCACGTATGAAGCGCCGCCCGATCGAGACCGCAAGCGAGGCCGATTTCGCCGACCTCTGGCGGCTGGAGCGCGAGTGCTTCGACGAGGAGCGCCGCGCTTCCCGGCGCAGCCTGCGCCACAGCTTGCGCAGCCCGCGCCAGCGCGTGCGGCTGTTGCGGCAAACCGCGGGCGGGCCGGCCGTGGCGTCGGCGACCCTGATGCTGCATCCGCGCACCGTGCGGATCTATTCGGTGGCCGTGGCGCCCGCTGCGCAAGGCCTTGGATTCGGGAAGGCCCTGGTGCAGGATGCGGTCGAGCTGGCGGCCGCAGCCGGCGCCGCGCAAGTCAGCCTGGAGGTCGACGCACTCGATGCGGCGCTTGTCGCCTGGTACGAGCGGCAAGGCTTTGCGAGGGTCCAGCGTCTGGACGACTATTACGGACCCGGCCGACCGGCCCTGCGCATGCGGCGGCCGCTCGTGCCGGCGGCGGCGTCCGGGCGCCGCTGACACGGAAGCGGGGAACTCGTGCGCAATATTCTGGTCGTCAGCCGCGAATCGCACTGGCCGCTCGACGTGGAGAACGTCGAGGTCGTCACACCGCGCCAGTTCCTGATCGATCCGTCGTTCAGCGAGGGGCGCATGCGCGTGTTCAATCTGTGCACGTCGTACCGCTACCAGACCACGGGATACTACGTATCGCTGCTCGCGGAGGCGCGTGGTCACCGCGCCATTCCCAGCGTCACCACGCTGCAGGACATGCGCTCGCCGAGTCTCCTGCGCACCCTCGTCGATGACATCGAAGACGTGATCCAGGCGGCGCTGAAGAATGCGCCGGAGCCGCGCGTCACCCTGAACATCTACTTCGGTGAGACCCTCGACAAAACCTACCGCGAACTCGGCCACAAGCTGCACCACCTGTTCCAGGCGCCGCTGTTACAGGCGGTCTTCGTGAAGATGGACCGCTGGATCCTCACGCAGCTCTCACCGCTGTCGTTTGCGCGGGTGCCGGCCGAGGATCACGACAAGCTGCCCGATCTGGCGCGCAGCTATTTCGCGCGCAAACAGTTCCGCCAGCCGCAGCTTCAGCGCAACCCGTACGATCTCGCCGTGTTGGTCGATCCCCAGGAAACATCGCCGCCGTCGGACAAGGCGGCGCTGGAGCGCCTCGAGGCTGCCGCCGACAAGCTCGGCTTCGACGTGGAGTTCATCACGCGGGAAGACTACTCGCGGCTCAGCGAGTTCGACGCGTTGTTCATTCGCGAAACGACGGCTGTCAACCACCACACCTACCGCTTCTCGCGCCGAGCCTATGCCGAGGGCCTCGTGGTGGTCGACGATCCCTGGTCGATTCTGCGCTGCACCAACAAGGTGTATCTGGCCGAGATGCTGGCCCGCGACAAGGTCGGCTGCCCGCGCACCACCATCATCCAGAGCAGCGCGAAGCTCGAGGCGCTCACGCAAAACTGGGAACTGGGTTTTCCCTGTGTTTTGAAGCAGCCCGACAGTTCGTTCTCGCGCGGCGTCCGCAAGGCCGAGAATCCGGCCGAGCTCTCGAACCTGCTCCAGGAGTACTTCAAGACCAGCGATCTGGTCATCGCCCAGGAGTACCTCGAATCGGAGTTCGACTGGCGCATCGGCATGATCAACCGCGAACCGCTCTACGCGTGCAAGTACTTCATGGCCAAGGGTCACTGGCAGATCTACGATTGGCGCGCGGCGCCGAACAAAGCGGCCGGAGCTTGGGAGACACTGCCTGTCGAACTCGTGCCGGCGCCCGTGCTCGAAACCGCGGTGCGCGCGGCCAACGGCGTCGGCAACGGGCTCTACGGCGTGGATCTCAAGCAGGTCGGCGACCGCGTCGTGGTGATCGAGGTCAACGACAATCCCAGCCTCGAAGGCGATGTGGAGGACCAGATCCTCGGGCCGCGGCTCTACGAGAAGATCATGGAATACTTCGTGACCCAGATCGCGGCGGCGCGCAGTACGCTCCCGAAGTCGAGCGCCGCGAGCCGCAAAGGGCAGACCCCGCCGCCCAACGTCTGGTACACCTGATGCGCGGGAGGTCGGCACCGTGTCCGAATTGGCCCTGATCACCGGCGCCTCGAGCGGCATCGGCCGCGAACTGGCCGTCGTCCACGCGGAGCATCGCGGCGACCTGGTTCTGGTCGCCCGCCGCGAAGCCCGCCTCGCCGACCTGGCCGACCGCCTGCGCGGCGACCACGGCGTGACGGTCTATGTGCTGGACCGTGATCTGTCCGAGCCCGGCGCGGCGGCGGCGCTCGTCGCGGATCTCGACCGCGCCGATCTGAAGCCGGCGATCCTGATCAACAACGCGGGCTTCGGCTACTGGGGCCGTTTCCACGAGCAAGACCTCGCGCGCAATGCGCGCATGGTGCGGTTGAACGTCACGGCGCTCATGGAACTGACGGGCTTGCTGCTGCCGCGTATGGTGCGCCATGGCCGCGGGCGCATCCTCAACGTGGGCTCTACCGCCGGCATGGTGCCCGGGCCCCGCCAGTCGGTCTATTACGCCACCAAGGCGTTCGTCAACAGCTTCAGCCAGGCGTTGGCCGCCGAGTTGCAGGGGACCGGCGTCACCGTTACCGTGCTCTGCCCCGGGCCGACGGAGTCGGAGTTCGCCGCCGCGGCCGACCTGCAGGACACGCGGAGTTTTCGCGGACGCCGGCCCTCGAGCCGCGAGGTCGCCGAGTACGGCTATGCGAGCATGCTGCGCGGCAAGGATCTCGTCGTCCACGGCTGGCAGATGAAGACGCTCATGTACCTGGGCCTGCGCGTAGCGCCGCGGCGGGCCGTGATTCGGGTCGTCGAACGTCTCCAGAGCAAGCGGGAGGCGCCGGTCGCACCGCCGTCGGGTGAGCGCCGGCGGCGCGGGTAGGTCGACGCGAAGGATTCAGTCCAACAGGTCGCCTTGTTCCAGGTCCAGCGCGAGCAGGCCGAGCAGGTCGGTGCGCGCCGATTCGTCGAGCCCCATCGCCTCGGTGACCGCGGCCAGGCGCCTGCCGGCCGGGCTCTCGGGATCGTAGACGCCGCCGGCGCCGTCGCCCAGGCAGTGGCTCAACAGGTCGCCGCAACCGACGAGGCGCACCAGGTCTTGGTGCTGGCCGGCCGCCTCGGGTTGGTGGTGCCAGCGCGCGCATGCGACGAGACAGGGGGGCATGCTCCAGCCCTGCAGCAGGCGTTCGCCGACCTCGGTGTGGTCGAAGCCCAACGCCCGCCGTTCGAGCGCGCCGGCGTCGTCCTCGCCGGCTTGGCAGCGCCGCTGGATCTCGCACGCTTCGTCGGGCAGATTCAAGAGGATGATCAGCTTGCCGAGGTCGTGCAGGACCCCGCCCGCGAACGCCTCGTCGGGATCGGTCCAGCGCATGAACTCCGCCACGCGCCGCGCCGCCAGGCCCGTCTCGACGGCATGCCGCCAAAGAGTGCGGCCGGCCAGGCCGACGCGCGATCCGTCGGCCGGGAAGAGCGAGCGCGTCGACGCCGCCACGACGACGCTGCGCGTCGTGCGCGTGCCCAGGCGCACGATCGCCTGGTTGAGGCTGCCGCAGGATTGACCGCCGCTGTAGAGCGACGAGTTGCTGACTTTGATCAAACGGGCGACCAGCGCCGGATCCTGCGAGAGCGCTGCGGTCAGTTCGGCCAGCTTACAATCCGGATTGCCCAGCAGGTCGAGAATCCGCGCAATCACCTGCGGCATCGGGGGCAGGTCCTTGATCTTGGCGACCATCGCGTCGAGGCCCTGATCGGCGGCGGCCGTCGCCGGTGCAGCCTGGCGCTGGTCGGCCTTGGCGGCGGCTTGGGACGGCCCCGCCGCGCGCGCGTCGTCGGAGGGGGTTCGCAACTGCCACGACAAGAGTTCCAGGCAGGCCAACGGCCCGACCGCGGGCGAATGATTCGCCGTGGCGGCGTAGAGCAGGAGGTCATGGCCGCCGATCGCACCCAGCGGCAGCACGGCGCAGTCGGCGGCAGGCGCCTCGGCCTCGATCGCGTCGAGCACCGGCGAGGGAAAGACCTCGCCCAGAAACGGCACGCCATGGGCGAGGACCCGCTGGAAGACCTGGTCGCCGGCCAGGTCGATGCCGGGGTCGCGATGGTCGCGGGCGGTGAGCCGTCCGCCGGGATCACGGTAGTACACAGTGGCGCGCCGCAGGCGGCCGGCGTGGACGGCCATCAGCACGGTCACCTTGCAGTGGGTCTGCGCGAACGACAGCAGCTCGCGGATCCGCCGCTGTTGATCGTCGGCCTGTAAAAGGCGGCGCAGCGCCTGGCGGTACGGGCTGAACGCGGTGGTCTCGGTGGGCTTGGCCGCAGAGGCCGGTTCCGCGGCGCGCGCCGCGACCAGTTCGAGCCGGCCGCGATCGACCAGGGCCCGGATGGCGCGCGCGGCGACCAGGCGGGGCAGAGCAGCGTTTTCGAGCAGGTCGGCCGCCGTCGCCGCGGTCCCGGCGAGGTCCAGCAGGTATTGCTCGGCCGGGCTCAAGGCGGTGTCGCACGTCGGCGCCGCGGTCGGTTCGCCCTCGCCGCCGGGCGGGTTTGCACTTGTTGCGCCGTTGCCCGCGGTGACGGGCACCGCGCACGCGGTCGCCACCGGCCGCCGCTCCAGCGGCGCGAGACCGCGGAGCAGCTCGCGATACTCGTCGACCTGGCGCGTGAGGTCCATCACCAGAGCCTGGCCGTCGCCGGGCGGCAGGTGCGGGATCAGGTCGACCGCGATCTCATTGAACTGGAACTCGCCGCGGTCCAGCAAGAGCAGCCGCAGGACGGTTTCCTGCAGCCCCGTCTGCAATGCGGCCGCGACCGCCGGCGCCGGCAGCGACGGGACCTCTTCCAGGATGCGCGGCAACGGCAGCCCGGTCTCCTTGCGGCCCCGGCGCAGGCGCTCGAGGATGTCGGCGCCGACACCGGCGCGCTCGAGTTCGGCGAGGATGAGCCGGTCGGCTGCCTCGCCGTGGGCTTCGACCAGCAGGTTGCGCTGAAAACCGAGGCTCAGGACCTCGCCGTCCCGGCGGACCGTCAGCACGCCCTCCTTGCCCATGTGGCAGAGGAAAAGAAGCAGATCGGCGGGCGCGAACTGAACGAGGTCACCCTTGAACATGGGCGCCGGCCTCCTCGGATCCGAAACGGGCGCGTGCTGAACGGACGTTGCCAGGTGTTAGATCGGCCGCCGCAGGCGGACCTTGACCGCAGGTTGGCAGCGGCGGCGGCGGCGAGGCGGCTTGACGGCGGCGGCGGTCCATGGTTTCATAGGTTCAGCGCCGATCGCCAACCGAGGACCCAGCATGCCCATGCGATCTCTTCCTGGCTTCACCTGAGCCCCGCGCCGGGACGCTGCCCGTGTCCGGCCGGCGCGACGTGGTCGCTGAGGGGTCTCGCTTCACCCGAACCGCTGCCATCGTTTCTTGTCAGCCGTGCACAGGCCGCGTCTTTTTAGCGCGAGCGTGCGGTTCGTCGGCGTGCCGCCCGGTCGCGATGGCGCCGGGCGGGACAGGATGGAGGCGACGTGGCTGGATTTCCGCGGCACTGGGACTTCGACGAGGTCTACGATTCGTTCGACCGCGGCTGCGGCGATTTCATCATCGACCTCAAAGCCGTCATGGCCGACTTGGCGACCGGCGCGGTGGTGATGATCGCCAGCCGCGATGCCGGCGCCCCGGTCGAGATCCCCGCCTGGTGCCGGCTCACCGGCCATCGCCTGCTCGACGCAAAACCGCCGTACTTTCTCGTCCGCAAGCGAGACGCTTGATCATGCGCGGCGTCCGGAATTCGAGCCTGAACCCGAGCCTGAACCCGAACCTGAACTGAAAGTGAGTGACGAGCCATGTCCAACACCTTCTGCGTGACCATCTCCGAATGCAATACTAACGGCGACAAGGCGACCCTTGGCTTTGTCGTGGCCAACGCCGCCCTGGGCAGCGACAAGGACACCATGGTTTTTCTTAGCGCCGACGGCGTCTGGGCCGCGGTCAAGGGCGAGGTCGACAAGATCAACGAAGGCGAGCCGTTCGCGCCTTTGCAGGAACTGGTCGAGAAGTTCACCAACAACGGCGGCAAGATCCTGGTCTGCTCGCCGTGCATGAAGAAGCGCGGCTTGACCGAGGATCGGCTCGTAGCCGGCGCCAAACCGGCGGGCGGCGCGGCCCTGGTCGAGTGGCTGGCCAACGGCTCGCCTTGCGTGGGTTACTGAGATGCTCGGCGATGCCGAACTCGCCGCCCTGGTTCCCGACCACGTTTTCGACGGCGGTGACCTGGATTGCGGCTCCGGCCTGGCTCTGTTGATTCGCGAGAACATGCGCGAGGTGCCTGACGGCGGCGTCCTCGAGCTGCGCAGCCGCGAGCGTACCGTGACCGACGACTTGCCACCTTGGTGCCGTATGGTCGGGCATGAGTACCTCGGCCGACTGCCGGGACAGGTCGCCGCGGAACAGCGCTTCTTCGTGCGCAAGGGCGAGGGCGAGGTCGCCGCGCGAGAAGAGCAGGCGTTGCAGGCGGACAAGGAGCGCGCGCGGCAGTACGAGTGGCGCTTGCGGGCGCGTTCGTCCGGCCACCTGCGCACCACCGTCTATTGCCGCAACTTCCAGTGGGACCTCGGGCAGCCGGCGAGCTTCGAAGCGAAGGACGAGCACCCGTCGGCGGTCGAGGCGCTCTTGGGCGCCGTGGCGGCCGACCTGGTGACCGGGTTCGTGACCGCCTGCGGACAGGCGCAGCTCGCTGTCGACGATGTCGAGCTGACGGCCCGCGGCCGCCTGCACGACGTACTGGCGCACCTCGGCCTGGCGGACGGCGATCCCGCCTTCGCCGCCATCGAAGTCAAGCTGTTCGCCTCGACGTTCGCCGACCCGGAGCGCGTGCGCGAGGTCTGGCAGGAGACGGTGCGCCGCTCGCCCCTGGCGGCGACGCTGGCCAAGGCGACCGACTTCGTGGCGCGGATCGCGATCGTATGACAAGCGACCCCGGTCGAAAGGATGGCGACGTAATGTTCATGGTGACACAGGTCGGCAGCTGGCCGCGTTCGCGCGAGCTGCTGCGGGCGCTGCGGGACAAGCAACACGGCCGCCTGACGCGCGCCGAGTTCGAGGCGGTCGCGGACCGCGAGGTGCAACGCTGCGTGGCCCTGCAGGTCGAGGCGGGGGTCGATGTCGTAGTCGACGGCGAACACCGTCGCGATAATTTCTACTCGTTCATCACCGACAAGCTCGACGGCACGCGTCTGATGTCCCTGGCCGAGATGCTCGACACGGTCGAGGACAAGGCGGCGTTCGAGGAGATGCTCCAGACGCTCGACGTGCCGGCCTCGTCCATCCGCAACCCGACCTGCGTGGGCAAGCTGGCGCGGCGGGAGCCGCTGGCGGTCGACGAGCTGCGGTTCGTGCAGCAACTCACCGACAAACCGGTCAAGGTGACTCTGCCCGGCCCGTACCTCCTGACACGGTCGATGTGGGTCGGGGCGTTCTCGAAAGCGGGGTACGCCGACAAGACGGAGCTGGGCGACGATATCGTGCGCATCCTGCGCGAGGAACTGGTTGAGTTGCGCGACGCCGGCGCGGCGTTCGTGCAGTTCGACGAGCCGGTGCTGACCGAGATCGTCATGGGCGAGGAGTGCGACCGGCGCACCTTCATGTGAGCCACGCTTGCCACCCGCCGGGATGCGGGTGCCGAACTGGACTACGCGGCTGAGCTGATCAACCGCATCACCGCCGGCGTGACCGGCGTGCGCACCGGGGTCCACGTCTGTCGCGGCAACTGGAGCCGGCAGGAGGACGTGCTGCTGACCGGCGACTATCACGCGCTGCTGCCGGCGTTCCGGGCCATGCGGGTCGATCAGTTCGTGCTCGAGTATGCCACGCCGCGGGCCGGGGAGTTGCGTGTCGTCGGCGAAGCGCTCGGCGGTCGCGAGATCGGTCTCGGTTGCGTCAATCCGCGGACCGAGGTCGCTGAGGACCCCGCCGCCATCGTTGCGCGGGCGCAAGAGGCGCTGCAATACTGGCGGCCGGAACAGATCTTCCTGAACCCGGACTGCGGCTTCGGCTGCTTCGCGAACCGTTGCGTGAACGAGGAAGCGACGGCGGTGGCGAAGCTGCGGGCCATGGTCGCCGCGGCGCGTACGCTGCGGCAACGCCACGGCTGACGCCGGGGCGTTGGCCGGGCTCTGGCTGGACACCGCGGACCGAGTCGAACGCCGATCCGACAATAACGATCCGTGCTAGCCGCTCAAAGCCGCGATCTTCGCCCAGGTATCTTTGAGCGTGGCGGTGCGATTGAATACCAGCTTGCCCGGGCGGCAGTCCTCGCTGTCGGCGCAGAAGTAGCCGTTGCGCAGGAACTGGACCCGGTCGCCCGGCCGCGCGGCGGCGAGCGACGGTTCGAGCTTGCATCCGCGAAGCGCCTCGAGCGAAGCTGGGTTGAGGTTGGCGATGAAGCCGTCGCCCTCCTCGGGCAGCGGCCGGTTGAACAAGTGGTCGTAGAGCCGCACCTCCGCCTCGACGGCGTGCGCGCAGCTCACCCAGTGCAAGGTGCCCTTGACCTTGCGGCCGTCCTGGGCCTCGCCGCTGCGCGTGGCGGGGTCGTACGTGCAGCGCAACTCGACGATCTCGCCCCGCTCGTTCTTGACGACTTCCTCGCAGCGGATCAGGTAAGCATGTTTAAGGCGGACCTCGCCGCCCGGGCGCAGGCGGAAGAATTTGGCGGGCGCGTCCTCGCGGAAATCGTCCTGCTCGATCCACAGCTCGCGCGCGAACGGCACCTGCCGGGTGCCGGCGGCGGGATCCTCGGGATTGTTGACGCAAGTGAGCTGCTCGACCTGGCCCTGCGGGTAGTTGGTCAGCACGACCTTCAGCGGCCGCAGCACGGCCATCACGCGCGGCGCCACCCGGTTCAGGTGATCGCGGATCGCCCACTCCAGCAGGGAGTAGTCGACCGTGGAGTCGGCCTTGGCGACGCCGATCCGCTGGTTGAACTCCCGGATTGCCTCTGGTGTGTAGCCGCGGCGGCGCAACCCGCAGATGGTCGGCAGGCGCGGGTCGTCCCAACCAGAGACGTGTCCGTCGCGCACGAGCTGCAGCAGCTTGCGCTTGCTCATGATCGTGTAGCTGAGATTGAGGCGGGCGAACTCGTATTGATGCGGTTCGTGGGGGACGGGCAGATTCTGGATGAACCAGTCGTAGAGCGGCCGGTTGACCTCGAACTCGAGCGTGCAGATCGAGTGCGTGATGCCCTCGATGGCGTCGCTCTGGCCGTGGGTGAAGTCGTAGAAGGGGTAGATACACCATTTATCGCCGGTGCGATGGTGGCTGGCGTGCTTGATGCGGTAGAGCAGCGGATCGCGCATCTTCATGTTCGGATGCGCCATGTCGATCTTCGCGCGCAGGGTGTACTTGCCGTCAGGGAACTCGCCGGCTCGCATGCGCGCGAACATGGCGAGCGATTCGGCGATGGGCCGGTCGCGGTCGGGGCTCGGGCGGCCGGGTTCGGTGACGGTGCCGCGGTAGGCACGCACCTCGTCCTCGCTCAGCGAACAAACGTACGCCTTGCCGTGTTCGATCAGATGGACCGCCCAGGCATAGAGCGTGTCGAAGTAGTCGCTGGCGTAGAAGAGGCGGTCTTCCCAGTTGGCGCCCAACCAGCGCACGTCGCGCATGATCGACTCGACGTACTCGGTCTCCTCGGTCTCCGGGTTGGTGTCGTCGAAGCGGAGGTTGAACTTCCCGCCGAACTCCTGCGCGATGCCGTAGTTCAGGTGGATGCTCTTGGCGTGGCCGATGTGCAGATAGCCGTTGGGCTCGGGCGGAAAGCGCGTATGGACGCGACCGCCGTTGCGGCCCGCGGCGACGTCGTCAGCGACGATCTGCCGGATGAAATCACGTTCCTTGGCGACGTCGGTCGCATCGGTACTGTCCGTCGCGTTCTCGAACCCGGGGTCTTCAGGGCGCGTCATGTCAATCCTCGCTGGTCGTAGTGCCGTGGGGGCCTGCAGCGGGGAAGGCTAATCGCAGGCGCCGGAACAGTCAATCGAGCCGCCTACCGGCCTGGGCTTCCGGGACGCCGGTCAGCCCGGGCGCGTCGGTCGGACGCCGATCACCGCGGCGAACCGTCCCGCCGCCTCGCCTTGCCGCCGCCAGCTCCAGAACCGCTCGCCGCGGCAGATCGTGCAGACGCCGCTAAGCGCGACTCGCTCGCGCGGTACGCCCGCGGCGGCGAGTTGGGCCAGGTTCGCGGCCCACAGGTCGAAGAGCCAGCGGCCGCCGTGCGGCTGGAAGAACTCCGCCGCGCCGCCGTCCAGCGCCGCCAGGGCCGCTTCGCGCACCTCCGCGCCCACCTCGTAGCAGCACGGGCCCGCAGCGGGCGCAATGGCGGCGTGGATCGTATCCCGCCGCACGCCCATCTCAAACGCCAGCTTGTCCAGCATGGCCGCCGTGATCCCGGCCAGCGTGGCGCGCCAGGACGCATGCGCAAAACCGACCGCCGCCGAGCCGTCCCCGCGCCGTCCGGCCGCGAGGATCAGCGGGCAATCGGCGCTGCGCCCCAGCACGCCCAGGCCGGGAGTGTCGGTGACCAGGGCATCGGCCTGCCCGGCCAGCCCGGGCCGATCCACGCGCAAGACTGTGCCGCCATGCACCTGCTTGACCCAGGCGGCTGCCTCCAGGCCCACGCCGGCAGCGGTCGCGGCGGCGGCGTCGGCGGTGGCGGCGGACAGGGCATCGGTGCCGAACGCCGGACCCTCGCGCGTCGTCACGCCATGGACCACGTCGGGCAGCGCGCGCAAGGCGTCGAATGTGCCGAGAGGCCAGCAGCCGGCGTCACTGATCGTCCAGCCCGCCATCAGAAATTGAAGACGTCCATGAATTGGAACGTCCAGTCGTGGTCGCGCTCGCGGGCCGCCTCGAAGCGCAGTTGCCAGCTCAACAGATTCAGATGGGCGCCCACGCCGAAGCTCTGCATGGCGCGGCCCGGGTCGGCGCCGTCGTACCAGGCGTCGCCGGCGTCGTAGAACGCGTGCAGCCCCAGGCCAACCAGCTCGCCGGTAACCGCTACCGGCAGCAGGAACAACGACCAGCGCAGCTCGGCGGACAGCAGATAGCCGTGTTCGCCCTCGCGGCTGGCGTACGGCGCGCCGCGCACCGTCTCGGCGCCGCCCCAGAACAGACTGTGCTCTATCGCCGCCGGTCCGCTGACCCCGTAACCGGCGGCGTGCAGCGCCAGGATCGGCGGGCCGGGCAGGTCGATGAACGCGCGCGCACGCGCCAGGTAGCCGGTGGCGTCGCGGCCGCCGCCGCCGGTGCGTCCGGTGACGGTCAACTCGTGAAACATACCGCGGTGCGGGTAGAAAGGGTTGTCGCGGCTGTCGAACCCCAGGGTGCCGGTGACGACCCAGCCGTCGCGGGTGGCGGCGGGGTAGACCGCCGACTCGCCGCCGGCGCCGTCGGCACCGCCGCGGTCCGGCGCCGGCCAGCGGTACGGGTCCTCTTGCCGGAAGCTCTCGAAGCCGCCGCCCGCCTCCACGTACAGCGACCCGGCCAGATACTGCCGCAGGCCGAGCCGCGCGTGCCATTGCTCGTAATCGAACGGCCGCCAGACGAACGGCGCCTGCTCCCATAGCGCGTCCACGGTCAGGCTCAACCGGTCGCGCCCCAGGAACCAGGGCTTGGTCCAGGCCACGTGGCCGCGCTGGACGCGGTAGCCGATCGCCTGGATTTCGAGGATCTCGCCGCGACCGCGCAGGTTGATGTCGCGCAACGTCGCGCCCAACAGATACTTGTGGCGCGGGCTGTAGCGCAAGTACGGCGTATAGCGCGCGGTCTGTTCCTCCTCCAGCGTCACGTAGAGCGTGATCTGCTCGTCATCGCCTTCCTCGGTCGACAGGTCGACGAAGGCGAAGTAGCCACAGTCCTCGAGCCGGTCCCAGATCTTGTCGAACGCCCGTTGATCGATCATCTCGCCGGGCACGACGCCGATGATGCGCAGGATCACGCTCTGTTCGGTGCGCGTGTTGCCCTCGATGACGATGTCTTGCAGGACCGAGGGCGGCAGTTGCGCCAGGCTCGATGCGGCGGCGCCGAACAACACGCAGCACAGGACAGCGAACTTGCGAACCGTTGCGGCCATGACGACTCCCGGTTGACTGGTCGCCTCGGACCGGCGTCGTGACGGTCCGCCTGCGCTCTATTATCGGCGCCGGCGGCGAATTGTCCAGCAAGGTCCGGGCTGAAACTACAGGACGTCGTCGTAAGATCCGCAGACTGGCGTCATCGGCGGCGCCGGCGCAGCCGACGGCGCGTGAATGTGCGCCGTGCAGGCCGCCAGATGCAGGCACCCGAGACCGAGTTCGCCGAGGTCGTCGCTGAGATCGGCCGCGGTCAGGTTGGTCAACAGAACCTGCGCACGCAGTTGATCCAGATCCCCGCGCCGGATCAACGGTTGCAGATGCGTGGCGAGTTGCGACCGCACCAGGGCGTCCAGAACCCCCGCGAGATGTTCCGGCTGCACGTCCGCCAAGCCGCGTAGGATCTCGGTGTAGAAACGCACGGGGTCGGCGATGTGCAGGCTGCAGAGCCCGCGCAGCGCCAACCGTACACCAGCCGCCGCGTTCCCTTCGCTGACGCCGGCGGGGTCCGTCGCGATCACCAGCTGCGCGTCCTTGTGCCAGCGCCAGCCGATCGGTACGTCCGGTCGCAGGAAGTACAGGCGGCCTTGCGGCGGGATCTGGCCGCTGGCCGTGCCGATGTCCAGGCGGTGGGCACCGTCCAGGATGACCTGTCGCAGGCAGCCGTCGGTTTCTCGGCAGGCGACCTGAGCCGGCTCCAGCTCCAGGATGAGCACGCGATCGGCGAAGCAGGCGAGGTCCAGCGGACCTTCTACGGCGCGCGGCGGTCGCGCGGCCGTCCAGGTGACCACCCGCGACGAATCGTCGAGTTGCCAGTGTGACCGTCCGTCGTTCATGGTCTACCTCCGGCGCGGGTGGTTGAACTCCGATTCCCAGCCGAGGCCCAGCAGGAAGTTGCGTTCCTCGGCAGTGCGGCTGAGTTCAGCCAGATTATGGCTGAGTTCGACGGCCTGGTTGCGGAACCAGGCTTCGGTCGGATGCTGTTCGTCGAGGCGGCGTGTCAACAGCAGGGCGTTTTCGGCGAGCTGGAGCAGGCGGTTGTCGAGCTCCTCGAGTTCGGGCACGGTCTCGCTGGGATCCCCGGCGATCTTGACGACGCCTTCGCGGTCGAGGCGGCGGAAGATGAAACTGATATGGTCGATCAAAAGGTCGATGATCTCTTCGTGCTCGCTGCTCAGCCGCTGGCCCTGCACCTCGGCGACGTGCAGCAGGTGGTTGCCGCAGTCCTTGAGCAGGTAACCCAGACAGCGGCGGAACCTCCGCTCGGCGTCCACGGCCCGGCGGCCCGAGGCATAGGCCGAGTAGTGCGGCAAGTGGCTCATCAAGATCGTCATCTCTTGGAGGCTGACGCTGGCGGACGGCATGTTGAGCTCCAGTGTTGTCGTTGGCCGTGCGTCGAGCCGGGGCTTGCGGATAGCCCGGCCGTGCAGCATCTGGGGGAGTCCTATCAAGGAACGTTCCGCCGCGTCGCGGACGGTGGCGACCGCGGGCGGCAAGCTGCGGCAGAGCGAGAAACGGCTGGTTCGACGCGGTCAGGCCAGGGCGGCCTGTGCCACCGCGCTACCCTGGGCGGTGCGCATTGCACGCCTGAGGTTCCCGGCGGCGCGAAATGCAAAATCGCTGGCGCTAGGAGGGACGCGTCCGGTTTACCAGCGCACGACAGGATTGACCAGGCGGCCGATCTTTTCGATCTCGACCGTGATCACGTCGCCCGGTTTCAGAAAGACCGGCGGTTTGGGAACAAGCCCACGCCGCCCGGCGTGCCGGTGGCGATCAGGTCGCCGGGAAATAGCGTCATGTGGCGGCTGACGTGCTCGACGAGCGCGTGCGGGCCGAA